>NZ_JBSIUU010000034.1:0-21173 GCF_053654535.1 Helicobacter sp. T3_23-1056
GGCAATACAAATTTTCACAATGACGGCATTATTCCCCCTCCCCTTGTGGAGAATTTCGCCTTTTGTCCCCCTCCCTTGCGGAGGGGGCTAGGGGGTGGGTATCTTGTCATACTTAAGCGCAAGCGAAGTATCTCAAAGAATTTATTCGTCATTGAGAGCGTTGCAACGCAACGCGTGGCAATCTATTTATTTAGTTTTTGTCAAAAGTTTGTTTTTGGCATTTTACAGCGATAGATTGCCACGATTTTGCAACTTTTTGACAAAGTCGCAAAATCTCGCAATGACGATAAAGATTCCCTCCTCCCTTGCGGATGGGGCTAAGGGGTGGGTAGATTTTGGGTTTTTTAGAGAGGGGGGCTTAAGGCTTATGAACTGATTAGGCGTAGGCTTATTTAATTTTAGATTTATGGAGGGTAATCCGTCATTGCGAGAATCTAGGCTTTTGTTAAAAAGACTAGATTCGTGGCAATCTATTTTGTTTTTATTACAGAGTGGATTGCCGCGCAAGTCTTGCGACTTGCTCGCAATGACGGCATTATTTCCCCATCCCTTGCGGAGGGGGCTAGGGGGAGGGTATCTTGTCATACTTAAGCGCAAGAGAAGTATCTCTAAAAGCGCAAATAAATAGAGATATTTCGCGCTTTGCCCTCAATATGACAAAGAAACTTCCGTCATTGCGAGCGTGGCTTATGTAACGCGTGGCAATCTATAAGTAAAAAACATTGTCATACTGAGGGTTTTAGCCCGAAGTATCCAAAAATCAATCCTAAATCATAAAACAAATGCGAAAATCCGTAAATAACCTAAATTTACAACATATACGATTTTGTAAAAAACGAAAATCATTGTAGATACTTCGGTTTTCTAGCAAAATCTTAGTATGACAAGAAACTTATGTCGTTGTAGGTAAATATTCCACTGCTGTCATTGCGAGTGGATTTTGCACAAAATCCGCGTGGCAATCTATAAATGTAATAAAAAAAATAATAAATTGTCGCATAAATCTCAATTTTATAACCCCAAAAACCACTTAAAAAAACGCCAATGCCACCACAAATGCCACTTTCAATCAAATTTTTTGCGTTTTTTTTTTTTTTTGTATTATAATCACATAATATTTTGCAAAAAATAGCAAAATATCCACACTTTTTATCGCTTGGTTTGATAAATGATTTGCAAAAAGCCACAAAAAGTGTGAATATAAAACGAATGCAAAATCAAAAAGAGCAAAAACAAAGGAGATAAAATGCAAAATCTAAAATCAAATCTAACCAAAAATCCTTGCAAACCCTCTATGCTACTTAGTTCTTTATTTGCGCTATCTTGCCTTGCTTTTGTGGATACTGCTTTAGCCGAGCCTACACAATCTGCGCAACCAACACAATCCACGCAAAATCCACAACCCCAAAGCCTGCATCATCAAAAAACATATTTACAAGAGCAATTAAAAGATTTAGAAAAAAACGAGCAATACCAAAAAGACATAGAAACTCTGCAATCTAAAATCCAATATTTAAAAGAAAAGCAAGGGCTACTCCCACAGCAAGACGCACAGCCTGCGCAAACCACCGAGCCACAACCCACACAAACGCAAGAAATGGCAGAATCTAATGACGAAAATCTAGCGCAAGTCGCTGAAAATGAGCAAAAACTACCATTTGAAATCGAGCCTATGAATAAAGAAAAAAGTGGCGCGTTTATTGGGCTAAATCTCGGTATTGCTTCATTTGGTGGGAATTTTGGCGTAAGCTATGTCGGAGACAATACAAGCGCGGGCGAATATGGAAAAAACCTGACTTTTACTCCACAAGGAGGACTTGATAATATAGGTGCTGTGGGAATCTATGGGCTTATGATAGGCTATAAACACGGCATTACAGGCGGGTTTGGCTTGCGATATTATGCGGATTTTAATTACGCATATATGCAAAAGCACAAAATCCATTCAATGAATTATGCGATAAATATCGATGGCTTGCTAAATATCGTAGAGAAAAATCATAATTTCTTTGGGTTTTTTGCAGGGGTAGGCGTAGGAGCACAAACGCATATTTGGAGTAACAAATCGCTAGAATCTATGCTAGATTACGCAGTAGCGCAAGCAGGCACGCACCCAGATTCACAAATGAATGGCAATAAGGCGAAACCAAACTATGAAACGCAAAAAAAAGATTTCAAACACAGCCCTTTTACTAGCCTAAATGTCGCGCTAAATTTTGGTATCCGTGCTAGCTTTGCCAAACACCACGATATAGAATTAGGCGTTAGATTTCGCCCATTGCGAAGCACACTCATAGACAAAAAGCTCAAAAGTCAAGTTAGCACAAACAAAACAGAAACAACAGAACTTGGGCTAAAATATGTCATCGGCTCACCCTATGATATTTTCCTCCGCTATGTGTATGTGTTTTAGGATTTTGGTATAGCTGTGTTTTCTTTGTTTTGCTTGTTTTTGTTGATATTATTCTTTGTCATACTTAGGGCTGTGTGTGAAGTATCCGTCATTGCGAGCGGATTTTATAAAATCCGCGTGGCAATCTATGATTTTGCCTAACTTTTTGGATAGCCCCATTTTGTAGATTTACTATGCTTTTTGGATTACCACGCGTTGCATTTGGAAAAAAACATTACAAAAAAAACACCATTAAAAAAACATTAAAAAACACAATGTTTGGCAATAACGACTAGTCCATTGTCAAAAAATACAAAAAAATACAAAAACCCCACAAAGAAAATCTACGCTAATGCCCCAAATGCCTACCCCACAGCGACTTTCTAATCCACGCTAATATCTAATACCCATTTCTAGTAGCTTTTCGCGCAAAAGTCGCATTTGGATATTTTTGTCAAAGCACCATTTTGGCGCGATTAGGCTATCTATGTGTGCGCCAGAGCTTACGCGCTCGATGATGACTTCGCTAGGCAAAATCATCATAGATTTTGCCACCAGCTCGACATAGCAATCCAAATCGATTGGTTCATACTTGCCCGCTTCATACATTTTTGCTAGTTTTGTGCCAGCGATGACATAAAGCGGGTGGATTTTGAGCGCGTCTATGCCCCATTGCAAAGTCGTTTTGAGAGAATCTATCATCATAGATTTATCCTCATTTGGTAGCCCATAGATTAGATGAGCGCACACTTTTATGCCTTTTTTGCGCGTGGTGTTAAAAAGCTCTTTTGCGCCTTTTGTGCTATGAGCGCGATTTATGAGATTTAGCGTGGAGTCAAACGCGCTTTGCACGCCGTATTCTAGCCAGATTTCTTTGCCCTCTTTTACATAGTCGCTCAAAATCTCTAGCGTGGCATTTTCTACGCAGTCTATGCGCGTGCCGATATTTAGCCCCACTACGCCTTCAAAGTTAAGTGCTTTGTCCCAAAGGGATTTTAGCGTGTGTGGGTGGGCGTAAGTGTTGCTAAACGATTGAAAATACACCATATATTTTTTCACGCCAAATTTGCGTTTATGAAAATCCGCGTGCCATAAAAACTGCTCTTCTAGCTGCGCTAATTGCGTGTCTAGTATGGGATTTGATTGCAAAGAAAAATTCATCGTGGGGATAGATTTTGGGGCTAAATTTTGGGGATAGATTTTGGGATTTTGGATTTTGATAAAGCTAGGCGAAAAGCTCGCATTATCGCAATAAATGCACCCGCCCCTTGCCTTGCTACCATCGATATTTGGGCAGGTAAAGCCAGACAAAGAAATAGGGATTTTCCTAACCCTCTCGCCAAATCTTTGCTTAAAATACCTGCCAATCGTGCGCAATTCGCGTAATGGCTTTTGCGTAAAATCTGCGTCTATCATTTGAGCGTTTTCCTTATAGTTTTTAAATATGGATTTTAGCGGTTTATAAAAAGTGCAAAAAAAGCAAAATGCGTGGCGTAAGTGTAGCATTATTTTGCCTAGTGTGAATATTATGGGGCAAAATCTATTGGCATTTGCATTGTTATTTTTTTGGTTATTTTTTGGCTCTCTTTAACTTAATCTCACACAAAGGAGTCTTAAGTTATGATACACACGATGAAAAACAAGTATATTATTAGTTCAAGAATTAGTGAGGCAAAAACAAGATAGATTCTTAAAGATTTTTCCACTTCGTTTACACTCGTAGCTTTGCAAGAATATTAGATATTGAATCTTCAAAAATTGCAGCAACAATTACTCAAATCTCAGAGCAAATTTTATGCAAAATCTTCAAGCAAATTAGAATCTTAATCGCAAAAGAATGTGAGAAAACTTCTAAAATGCAAGGCGAAATAGAAATTGATGAGAGCTATTTCGGAGCTAAAAGAGTGAGAGGCAAAAGAGGGCGTGGAGCAGGTAAGAAAACGCCTGTATTTTTGCTTCGCTAATACTTGCAACTACAAGCAGAAGGGGATATGCCAAACATAGATTAGCTAAATTTAAAGGAATCAAAAAAGAGAATTTTATGCTTCATCTAAAAGAGACAGAATTTAGGTAGCCATAACCAAAAATCAAGGACAAGATTTGTATAAAATTTTGTTAAAAATGATAAGAAATAATCCGCTTAAGTTAAATTGAGCCAAAAACAAATAGAGATATTTTGCTAAACGCTCAATATGGCAAAGAAAAATCCGTCATTGCGAGCAGATGCGACTTTGTTAAAAGTAGCATCTGCGTGGCAATCTATTTTACTTAGTTTTTACAAAAAGTGTTTTTTTGGCATTTTGTAGCGATAGATTGCCACGCTCGTTTCACTCGCTCGCAATGACGATTGCAGGGTGGATTGCCACGCAAAATCTAACGATTTCCTAAAAAATCACTCTGAAAAAAGCACCCTGATTGTTTTGCGTGGAAAATGAGAAATTTGCGTGCTAAATGACAAAATGCGATAAAACAAACTTAACACTTAACAAACTTAAGAAAACTTAGAAAAAATACTCTTGGCAAAAACAATCTTAACAAAATAACGCGATTTTCAATCCGCAAACCAATAACACAAAAAAACAAGTAACACAAACAAGTAACACAAAAACCGCAAACACAAACAACGCAAACAAAACAAGCAACACAAAAAAACAACACAAAATCAACTAAAATCTCAAAAATTCCAAATATACTGAAGCGTGAGAATATGTGAGCTATTTTTTGGCTCATAAAGCCCAAGTGGTAAGCCCTCTTTTGTTGTCGACTTGCCTGTATAATCACTCATAGCCACCGCAGGCGACCCCTCCACACTCCAATACTCATACACCAGCCTAAAAGAGTTGATTTTATCCTCTTTTGTCTTATAAGTAGCCCCTATAAACGCTTTTGCGCCAAACCCCTCGCTTTGTAGCACATCTAGATTCTTGCTATAATGCCATTTTGTCGAAGTGGATAAATGATTGCCCAAAATAAACGCATTTAGCCCGCCCATATAATTTAACGCCCATCTTTCACTTAGCTCTGCCTCGCCCTCAAGCCCAATGGGAATGTAAAGATAGCCTTGCAATCTATCCATACTAAGTAAATCCGTGCGGTTAAAATAATACCCCAAACCCCCTTGTAGATAAAGACTTGCGCGCTCTACCAAAAATGGCTTCAAAAAGTTATAACCTATTTTAAACTCCCCGTGATAAAAACTATTTGTCATAAAGCTAACAAGCCTTTTGCCATCTTTTGCCTCATCGCCTGTATCTAGCACTCCGCCTGTGTATTGCCCTAGCGCGATATTTGCATCTAGCAAAAAATCCACCCTAAATCCACCACTTGCCACATAGCCTATGTTTCCATAGATATTAAACAACCCAAAATCAAGATTCATCACAGGTTTGCCCTGCGTATCTATCTCACCATAATAATAATACCCCGTGCCTATCCCTAGCGACTTGTATAGCCCATTTTTTAGCAAGCTAGATTCTGCATAAGATTTTTGCCCACCAAAAGCCAAAAAGCACACCACAAAAGCGATAAAAAATCTGTGTAATATCAATATTTGTATATTATTTGCCATCTCACACCTCATTTTTAGTATCCAAATCCAAATTGCAAGCCCGCATAAATGCTATCACTCGCAGGGTAGCGCACATTCGCAGTTGCGCCTGCGTTTAGTCCATTTGTCGCAGGATTTGTCTTTATAGCGATTGTTTTATTTGCTCCCGCACTTAGATTTTGATAGGCTACATTTGCCCTCACAAAAAAGTAGGCATTTTTACCCATTTTATACCTGCCACCTAGTCCAAATTTTAGCCCATAGCCTGAAATGATAGAATCTAGCGAAGATTCATTTGAGACAATATCAACCCCGCTAAAAGTTACGCTACCCCCTGCAGCAGACACTCTAGCGATATATTCTAATGCCCACTTTTGGCTTAAAACCACTCCCCCATCTAGCTCCACAAAAAACCTTGTCAAAACCAATCCTGTGGAATAAGGCGCATAAACAGCACCTTCCACAAGCGCGTAAATCTCGCTACCGACATTGATAAATAACGGATATTTCCACGCTTTAAATATAGAAGCAAGGTTGTATCCACCTTTTGCCTCTACTCCATACTCGATAAACACCCCGCCTTTAAAACTAAGGCTACTCAAAGGCTGTGTGCTAGTCTGTGTCGCACCTATGGGATATGCACCATAAATGTTATTTGTCCCGGCGCCAAATCTCCCGCTAAATTCTAGCTTGCCATAATCCCGCCAATTCCACCCTAAGCTAGCATTTATCGACATTAGCAAACCACCTAGCCTGCTCTCCCCTGCTTTGTGGTGCAGATAGTCTGCGCCTATACTAGCACTCGCCACAAGCCCCGTGCGCTGTCCGCTTTCAAGCATTTTTTGTGCTCGCGCTGTGCTGATAAAGCCACTTGTGAAAAATAGCGCAAATATCACAAATGACGCTAGCTTTGCTAAATTTTGATAAAAAATATGGCTACATAAAATTTGCATTTTTGGATTTTGCATTGTTGCTCCTTACATTAAAGAATTACTACAAATATTGTCGTGTTTTTATGGATATGTTGCATTTTTACAAAAAAAAAAAAATGGTGTGGCAATTTTTTCAAAATCTTTTACAAAATCTACAAAAACTTACAAAATATTCCAAAATCCAAAAATTCACAAAATCGCAAAAAAATGAGAATTTGGCTAGATTTTTAACCTAAATATGCTAGCATTTTGTTACATTGATTGCTTTGCGATAGGGCTTAGATAGATTTGAAGGCGACTTTTATCTGGCAAAATCTAGCTTTGATTCTACGCATTGCGACAATAATCCAAAACAGGAGTTGTAAGATGAGACTTTCAGCATTTTCTATTATGGGCGCATTAGCTTGCGCGAGTTTGGTT
The DNA here is from genome assembly GCF_053654535.1 of Helicobacter sp. T3_23-1056. NCBI lineage: Bacteria > Pseudomonadati > Campylobacterota > Epsilonproteobacteria > Campylobacterales > Helicobacteraceae > Helicobacter > Helicobacter sp. T3_23-1056. Next base: position 7,292 of record NZ_JBSIUU010000034.1, read on the forward strand.
AGCCATCTAGGTGCTGCACCAGCACCACAAACTACGGTAAATTGGGGCTACAAAGCACCAAAGATTTTGCCTGCAAAATGGGGCGATACGCCAGAATTTAGCGCGTGCAAAAACGGCAAATATCAATCACCCATTGATATAAAAATGGAAAATGTTTTCCAAGCAAATACCGCTAGCCCTATCAAATTTAACTACAAAGGCGATGTCCAAGAAGTGGTAAATAATGGGAAGGGTATCCAAGTGAATTTCAAAGCAGGAAGCTCTATAAAGCTAGATAAAAGCGAATACGCGCTTACCCAGCTAGCTATCCACACGCCTGCAGAGCACAAAGTAGCGGGCAAATCTTTCCCAATGGAAGCGCAACTAATCCACAAAGCAAAAGATGGGCAACAGCTCATCATTTCCGTGCTTTTTAATCAAAGCGGGGTGGAAAATCCAGCCATAGGCGAAATCCAAAAAGTGCTTCCTCAAAAAGAGGGCGACAAAGCAAATCTAGCCAAACTAGATTTAATCTCGCTTACTAAAGGGCTAGAATCGTATATGAAGTTTAACGGCTCTCTTACCACTCCTCCTTGCACAGAGGGCGTAGTATGGATAGTAAATACTTTGCCACTAGAGGCTTCAAAAGCGCAAGTAGGGGCGTTTAGCAAAGTCATCGGTGCAAACAATCGCCCACTACAAAGCGCGAATAACCGCGTAATCGTAGAGACAGGGGACTAAGCGATAGGTCTTGCTTGACATAGGCATTTGTTTGGGGGCATTTGTTGTCGCAAGTTGCGTAAATGGATTTTTTGTTTTGGAGGGGGTGTCTTTTGGATTTTGCGGGATTTACAAGATTTTGCGAAATTTTGAAGTTCTTTGCAAGATTTTGAAGGTCTTTGCAATATTTTTGAGGGATTTTGGAATCTTTTGGATAATTTTGTAGGATTTTGCAATGTTTTTCAAATTTTTTGCAGAATTTTAAGTAATGGGGATTTTTATACAAAATAAACTTCGCAAAATAAAACACTAACTTTTAACTTACCATATTTGATAATCACACAAAAACATACAATCCTAAACAGTAAGGCTAAAAATAAGCCACCCTACCCCAAACAAAAATCTTAAGCATTTCTATTTTGGGGCGTTAAAATATGCGTCCCATTTGCGATTGCGTCAAGTTGCATTTGATTCATATCAAACCAATAATGTTCGTGGTCAATATAATTTGCGATATTATCCGCATAATCCAAATCATCAAAGCCATAAATTTTAGCGTTTTTTAGATTCGCCACTTCATTCACTAGCCATTTTAAAATCGCTTTTGTTTCAGCGAATATTTCTTTGCCATTTCTGCCTTTATGGTGTGCTTGACTAAATGGAAAAAGCGCATAATAAAACCTTAAATGCGGCGGGAAAATAAGACTAAATTCTACTTGCGGATTTTGCCTAATCATTTGCAATATACTCTCTTGCAAATACGCTTTTTGCCCTTCAAAATCTAGTCGTTTTGTTTGCTCACTTTTTGGGCGAAAATCATTTTTTACATATTCATTATATTGCTTTACGGCGTTATCTTTTTGCCACTCACCCCAATTTACAAATCCGCCAAAATACTTTTTAGATGAGCGATATTCATCTTGCGTTAATGTTTCTAAATCTTTTTTATCCCCCACACATTCCTTATCTTTGCTCCATTTTCTAGCACAACGAATCAGCTTTTTATCCAAATTGAGTCATAGCGCGAAAATAGGGCTTATGAAATAGCATAAATGGGTCATAAATATAAAGCAAAATGCCAAGCAACGCGCTTATCACACACGCCACGCATAAAATACCTGCAAAGCAAACGGCGAATCTTTTGTAGTTTTTATCGTCATTGTAAGACTTGCCAACCTGTCCCCCCTCCCTTGCGGATGGCAATCCTAAATCTACCCCCTCCCTTGCGGAGGGGGTTAGGGGGTGGGTATATTTATCATTTGAAAATTTTGCGCCACTATTATTTTGCGCTTTTAACCCACCCCCTGTATCCCCCTCCGCAAGGGAGGAGGAAAGTGTGGAATTGTCCTCCGTAATGGAGGGGGAATCTTTAGATTGCTTCGTTGTGGCTTCGCCACTGCCTCGCAATGACAAAAGTAGTGGAATTATAGATTGCCACGCGGTTTGGAATCTAAAGAATCCAAACCGCTCGCAATGACGGAAATTTTGTCATATTAAGCGCATAAGCGCGAAATATCTATATCTTTGTCATATTGAGTTTTCGTAAAAAAACGAAATATCTCTATGTGTAGATTTTTGAGATACTTCGCTTTGCTTAAGTATGACAAGATGCCCCCCCCTAGCCCCCTCGTGCTAAGGGAGGGGGAAATAAAAGGTTTGCAAATCCGTAAATGGTGGCAGAAATAATGCCACAATCACAGATTTTTAGCGTTATATTGATTGTTGTGCTAGCTCTTTTTTGGCGTTTGATAGCATTAGTTTTATGCGGTTTTCTTGATTGACTTTTGTCGCGCTTGGGTCGTAGTCTATGGATATGATATTGCTTTGTGGGTTGCGCTGTTTGATTAGTTTTAGCATACCGCGTCCTACGATGTGGTTTGGCAGACAGCCAAAGGGTTGCGTGCAGATGATATTATTTACCCCTTGCTCTATTAGCTCTAGCATTTCAGCGGTGAGTAGCCAGCCCTCTCCCATATTCATTCCTTGAGAGACATAGCCATTTGCTAGAGATTTGGTATGAGAAAAGCTCGTAGGGGCTCGAAAAACTCCATTGTGCTTTATCGCTTTTATCATATCTTTTTGTCGCTTCAAAAAATACCAATACACCATTTGATAGATGATTTTTGTGCTAAATTTATCGCCATAAAATCTATTTTCTACAAGCCTATCATTGATACAATAAAGCCCAAAATCTAAAAATCCCGGGACCACCACTTCGCAGTTTTCTTCTAGTAAAAAATCTTCCAAATTATTATTTCCTAGCGGGGAAAATTTGATATAGATTTCGCCTACGATGCCAACTTTTACTTTTTTTGATGAAGCGCATTTGATACTAGCGAAATCTTGCAAAATCTCTTTCATATCGCGCTTTAAGATTTGATAATTTGTAAGCCCGCTTTTTGTCTTGCTAGCCTTAGAGGTGGCAAAATCTATGTTTGTTACGCGCTCTATCCACTTGCTTACCATTTTGTCTGTGTCGCCTTTATTTACCTCATAGGGCTTGCATTGATTTGCCACGCACATCAGCAAATCCCCATAAATCATCGCGTTTGTAAAATGTTTTAGCATTTGCCTTGTAACGCGAAATCCCTGCCCACTCTCTAGCCCGCTAAAATTTAGCGAAATCACAGGGATAGTCCCAAAACCCGCCTTTATCAGTGCTTTTCGCAAAAGATGGATATAGTTGCTAGCCCGACAGCCGCCACCTGTTTGCGTGATGAGAAGCGCGACTTTTTCTAAGTCGTATTTGCCACTTTTTAGCGCGTCTATCATTTGCCCTATGACAAGCAGGGCGGGGTAGCAAGTATCATTATGGACATTGCGCAAACCCTCATCTACAACGCCTTTGCCATCATTATGCAAAAGCTCGGCTTTATACCCGTGTAAATGCAAAATATTCACCAAAAATCGAAAATGTATAGGAAGCATCATCGGCACTAAAATCGTATGCGTTTTTTTCATCTCTTTGCTAAAAGGGACTTTGATATGTTCACGCGCATTTTTGGGGGGTTGATTTTGCAGAGATCTTGACTCGCTCCATTGCTTTATGGTGGGGAGTTTTTGCGGGAGGCTATGGCTTAAATCTTGGAATTTTTTAAGGGCGTTTTTGGGATTTGGCAGAGAATCTAGCGCAATAGAATCTAGTGAGAGAGAATCTAGCGAAATAGAATCTAGTAGGGTTTTTGGGCTTGGAAATGGATTTGCTAGATTGTTAGATATGTGTTGTTTCATTGTGGTTGCTCCTTTGCTAAAATTTTGTGAAAAAATCTGCTAAAAGTTTGCGTAAAAATCTTGGCTAGATTTTGCGTCTTGCTAGATTTGTGGATTTAGGCATTTTCTTTTGCCCTGTTTTGTTCTTTTGTCTTTGTCAAAACAGAGGGAAACGCTAAATCTGCTTTTTGGCGAAAAATGATTGATTGATTATTGAATACTTCTATTTTGTCGCTAAATGCGGGCTTTGCTAGCCAAATCTCATTTTGTGATTTTGTGCTAGATTGCTCATTTTGGCTAGATTTCGCTTGGGATTTTAGGCTAGATTTTAGGATAGTTTCTGGGCTAGGTTTTTTGATATTTTGGTTTTTGATTTCCATAGCGGCGATAAGAGAGCGGATACGAATTTTGACTGCGCCTAGGTTGCTGATTTCATCGATTTTTAGTTGCGTGTAAAATCTACCTTTTGATTCCAAAATCTCGCGCACCTCATCAGTAGTGATAGAATCAATCCCGCACCCAAAGCTAACCAACTGCACTAGCTCAATGTTTTCATTCTCGCATACAAATTGCGCGGCATTATAGAGCCTAGAGTGGTAGCTCCATTGATTTAGGATTTGCAGATTTGTGGCTTGCGCTAGATGGGCTATGGTATCTTCGCTTAGCACGACTAGCCCTAGAGAATTTATGAGTTTATCGATGCCGTGATTTATCTGCGGGTCTATGTGGTATGGGCGTCCGCAAAGAATAATAGCTTTTAGATTTTGGGTTTTTATCATTTCCAAAATCTGCTCTCCCCTAGCGCGAATATCCTCTAGCCATTCCTCGCGAAATGTATAGGCATTATCTAGAGCGGATTTTAGCTCTTTTTGATGAAAATCTTTTAGCCCTAGCATTTTAGTCGTGGTTTTTATGGTGGATTTTAGTGTGCGTTTTAGGGCGGATTTAAAGCTATTTTTAGATTCTTTTGCGTTTGCAAAATCGCTAAAAAACTCGCCAAAAAATCGGCTAGATTTTCGGTAAAAATTATCTTTTTTATGCAAACCAAAATACGGATAATAAAACCGCACTTCTTTTAGCCTATCGACATTATTTGCTAGCAATTCGGGGTAGTATGCCACCACAGGGCAATTATAGCTTTTTGTGCTAGAATCGCACTCATTTTGGCTTGCTTGAAATGCTTTGCCCATACAGGGATAAAAGATTGCCTCTACGCCTTGCTCTAGCAAATCTTCGATATGCCCGTGCATTAGCTTAGCAGGGTAGCACACGGTATCGCTAGGGATTGAGTATTGTCCTTTGGCATAAGTGCTATGAGAGCTAATGGGCGAAACCACCACTTCAAATCCTAGCTCACTAAAAAGTTTATGCCAAAATGGCAAGTTTTCATACATATTTAGCCCTAGCGGGATACCGATTTTACCTTTATAGATTTTGGGATGTTGTCGCGGATTTTCATAGAATCTATACGCGATTAAATCTTTTAGCTTATTTAGTTTGTATTCATACATATTTGGGAGGGTGCTTTGTTTTTTTATGCCTAGCGGTTTTTCACAGCGATTGCCAGAGATAAACTTGCGCCCGCCATTGCTATCGCTAAATTTATTTATCGTTAGATGACAATTATTGCCACAGATTTTGCAGTTTGTCGCACTAGCACTATGTGTGAAATGCTCCAAATCATTTTCGCTTAAAATGCTAGATTTTCCTAAATCCAAACTTTTGGCATACAAAGCCGCGCCAAATGCCCCCATAAGTCCGCTTATTTGCGGGCGAACTACATTTCGCCCTATTTCTTTTTCAAAACTTCGTAAAACCGCGTTGTTTAGAAATGTCCCCCCTTGCACGACTATTTGCTGCCCCAAATCATTAGCATCTCTAGCGCGGATTACTTTGTAAATCGCATTTTTTACCACGCTCATCGATAACCCAGCACTAATGTCCTCTATGCTTGCGCCCTCTTTTTGGGCTTCTTTTACCGAGCTATTCATAAACACCGTGCAGCGCGATCCAAGCTCTACGGGGTGTTTTGATGTTAGCCCAAGAGATGCAAAATCGCTCACGCCATATCCCATAGAGCGCGCAAAAGTCTCTATGAAACTCCCACAGCCACTTGAGCAGGCTTCATTTAGCATTATGCTATCGATTGTGCCATTGCGGATATAAAAGCATTTCATATCTTGCCCGCCAATGTCAATGATAAAATCTACTTTTGGGTTAAAAAATTGCGCTGCTTGCAAATGTGCCATCGTCTCTACTATGCCCGCATCTAGATTAAAACCAGATTTTATCAGCTCTTCTCCATAGCCTGTAACCGCACTCCCCCTGATACAAATCTGCGCTCCATAATGCCTATAAATATGCTTTAATTGCGTGCAAATCACGCTTGCAGGGTTGCCCTCATTGGAGTTGTAATATTGATAAAGTATGTTGCAAGATTTATCTAGCAAAATGATTTTAGTCGTGGTGCTACCACAATCTATGCCAAGATAGCATTCTATGGGCGAGTGATTATTTGCTATAAACGCTTTGTCAATGTCAAGGATTTTTAGGCTAGCTTTGTCGTGCCTAGCGATAAATTTATCTAGCTCATTTTGATTTTCAAAAAGTGGTTTTAGATATTTGTTGCGCGAAGTGGTGCTTTTTGATTGTTCGAGTTTGTCTAGTAGATTTTGGCAAGTAAATGTTTTTTCTACCTCCATAGCGCACCTAGCTACGCCTATGCTTACGGCGTATTGGGCAAAGCTAGGGAAAACCGCGCTAAAAGGTTTTATAAAATCATTACTAAAATCTTGCGTAAAATCTTTTTTTGGATTTTGCGTAGAATCGCTTTTTGCTTTTTTTGTATGTTTTGTAGAAAACGCCTTAGAATCTGTTTGAAAAGAATCAATTTTTGATTCCTGCCCCAATTTTTGTGAATTTTGTGAATATTTTTTGCAATCTTTTTCATACTGCTCTTGCAAGGTTTTGGCAAATCGCTCCTGCAAACCTTTGTAAAAAAATAATGGTCCCCCTAAAAATAGCACTTTGCCCCCGATTTTGCGCCCCTGCGCTAGTCCGCCTATGGTTTGATTTACCACCGCTTGAAATATGCTAGCAGCAATGTCTGCCTTTTTTACGCCTTGATTTAGCAGGGGCTGGACATCGGTTTTGGCAAACACGCCACAGCGACTTGCCACAGGATAGATTTTGCTAGATTGCAATGAAATCTCATCAAATTCTTGCGGGCTTATGGCAAGCAGGGTTACCATCTGGTCGATAAAAGCACCTGTCCCACCCGCACAAGAGCCATTCATTCGCTCCTCACTCCCCCCGCTTAGAAATAAGATTTTGGCATCTTCGCCCCCTAGCTCGATAACCGCATCTGTATCTGGCTCTAAAAACTTCACCGCTTGCGCGGTGGCAAATACTTCTTGGATAAAATCTATGCCAACTGCTTTGGCTATGCCAAATCCAGCCGAGCCACTTAGGGCTACTTTTAGCTCCCTCTCCCCTATGATTTGGCGCAGGCTATGTATGATTTCTATGGCTTTTTGTCGCACTTTTGAGTAGTGTCGCTCATATTTTTGGGCGATGATTTTATCTCTGTCTAAAAGAGTGATTTTTGCCGTAGTCGAGCCTATATCTATGCCTAAAAATAATGGTGGCAATGGCACATTAGCATTGGATTTTATAAAGTTTTTTAAAATCGTAGAATCATTATTGGGTTTTGCAAAATCTAGTGTTTCTAGCTTGCTAGAATCGCTACTTGCTAAATGCAAGTGTTTTTGCCCCTTTTGTAGCATTTTTCTTACTCCTAAATTTAAGATTTTGCAAAAAAAGTTTTGTAGCAGGTTTGGGATTTTAGTTTTTGCGCATTTTATTTTCGCATTTTTGTTTGTAGATAGCTTTGAATAATCGGCAAAGACAAGGCGACATTGTAGCAAAATCACGCAAAATCGTGCGCAAAAATCACATAAGATTTTTTGCAATTTTTGCAATTTATATAGCCATATTTTTAACGACATTGAAAAAACGCCCAAAAATACCAAAAATCTAAAAGCCTTTGTTTTTGTCTTGTCTTTTGTTTTGTATAATCACAAAATCTAATCAACAAATAAGCAATTATCTAACAAAAAATACACGCACACAAAAGGACAAAAAATGGAAGGACAGCTTGTCGCGCTAGCCATCGAGACTTATAAAATCACACTTCTTATCTCCCTGCCAATCCTTGCCACAGGACTTATAATCGGGCTTTTAATCAGCATCTTTCAAGCCACCACGCAAATCAATGAAATGACGCTATCTTTTGTCCCTAAAATCTTAGGCGTTATCGCTGTGATTGTGCTTACGATGCCGTGGATGCTAAATATGCTAAGCGATTACACGACAAATATTATTAAGCTAATCCCTAAATTTATCGGCTAGATTTGCCATAGATTGTCCCCCCACGCACAAGCCAAAATCCACAAAATGTATCTAAAACTCATTGATTTTGCTCGCTACACAAGCCTAAAAATCGGCTCTATCCTGCCCGTGTGGGTGCTAGAAAAAAATGATGAAAAATATTTTTACGCCCTAGAATCTAGCAAAGTGTGGGATAGGCTTAATGATTGCAAATTTGCACACGATTTTATGCAAGGTGCAGAATGCAGGATAAATTTGCTAGATTTGGCGACAATTTTAATGCAAGAAACGCAAACAACGCAGGCAAAAAAACCTAGCAAAAAGCCCTATACCTGCATAGGCAATGGCTATAACTTGCTCATATCTACAAATGCTAAAAACTTAGTCTTGCTATCAAGCGAGTTTGATTATATTGCAAAATCTAACGAGTCTAAAAACACCATCGAAGTGGGCGCAAAAACGAGTTCATCTAGCCTTTTTAGATTTTGCAAAGAGCATAATTTGGGGGGGTTGGAGTTTTTGAGTGCATTGCCCGGAAGTGTAGGCGGGCTAGTCAAAATGAACGCAGGAATGAAGCAATATGAGATAAAAGACACGCTCATAGAGGTCTGCATAAATGGGGAGTGGAGGCGGGATTTTGCCCTAGAATATCGCGCAAGCAATATAGATGGCATAATCAGTGCGGCTAGATTTTCTCTAAAAAATAGCTTTGATTCTGCCCTTTTGGCACAATTTAAGCAAATGCGAAAATCTCACCCAAAAGAGCCAAGCTGTGGGAGTTGCTTTAAAAATCCTAGCGGGGATTATGCGGGGAGGCTAATAGAAGCTGTGGGGCTAAAAGGCGTAGTCAAAAATGGGATAGGATTTAGCGATATTCACGCAAATTTTTTGGTAAATCTATCCGCAAAAGATTGCAAAATAGATGACGCAAAAAATGCTTTTTTAGCAGATGATTTTGTGGGAAAAAACCACAATAAAAAAAGCGATTTTGCAAAGCCAAATCGCGCTAGTTTTGAAGACGCTATGGAGATGATAGAGCGCGCCAAACGCCTTGTAAAACAACAATTTGACATTACACTAACCCCCGAAGTGCAAATTATTAAATAATTATCATATTTTTTGCAAGATTTAGATTTCACAAAAAAAAAATTTTACAAAATCTTATTAAGGACTTTGTCATTGCAAACTTTTTGTTGCTTTATCAAAAAATGCAAAAGTCGTGGCAATCTATATTTTTGTCATACTGATTTTTTGTCATACTAGACAAAATCAAAACATTTATTTTTCTTATAAAAACGCTATTTTTGGATTTCGCTTATGATTAGTTCTTGGATAGTATATTTGCATTTTTTAGTATTTTTTTATTGCAAGATTTGATTTTAGTATCTCACGATTAGACATTGTAGCGAAGTTTATTTTGACATTTTTAGTGTGTTTGCCAAATATTTTATTTTTTAACTCCATTAGAAAAAAGAGTAATAAATCTGCTTTGATAGAATCTAACAATGACAAAAATAAATTTCTTGTTAAAATATTTGCCATTACAATATTATCATCATTTATTCAACTCCCAATTTGCATATTTCTATGCTCTGTTATATTAGCATTGGTATTGTAGATACGCCAATCAAAAAGCAAATAACTTATCGTTTCAATTTTGTGTCATTGATTTTTATTTGTCTTTTAGATTCGCGCGATTTGCATTGCCACAAATCTGTCATCACAGATTCTCACAATGACGGGGTGGGCACGATTGTTTTGATTTGCTATGTGAATCTTGCAATAAATTAAGACTTAAGACAACTTAATCAGTTTATTTTTATCACTTTTGTGCCAAGATTTTATACAAATCTTGTTTTTGTATTTGAGTGTTATATCTAAAATGAAATTTCTTTTAGATGAAGCATAAATTCTCTTTTTTGATTTCTTTGAATTTAGCAAGTCTATGTTTTGGCATAACCCCTTCTGCTTGCAGTTACAATCGTAAGCGCAATAAAAACACAAGTGTTTTTGCCTGCTACTCTACCTATTTTTGCCTATTTTTTCCACTCACTTTGCGCCCAAAATCTATATCAAAAATGTTGCTCTCATCTATTTCAATTTCGCCTTGCATTTTAGATATTTTTTCACATTCTTTTGCGATTAAAATTCTAATTTGCTTAAAGATTTTATTTACGCTTTGGCTAAAATGCTACTTGATATATTGCAAAGTCTTTCAGCTAATGTCAAAGAGCATATTGCTATCAATACAAAATCCCTGCAAAATAACATAGATGAACAATATTCACTTGAAGCGGATAATGCTACTTTGGATTTGCAACGGAATTATGATTTACAAGCTGGTAATATAATTAACCTCCAAATAAACGATACTACCATAAATGCCACAAGCGATAAAATCACATTTAAAGCAGGTGGTGTGGAAGTCATCATAGATTCTAGCGGACTTGTGGTAAAAGGTGGAGAGATAAAAAGTGAGTAAGAATAAACACGATATTTTTCTTTTTGGTGGGTTTCCTTATAAAAATGGAAGTTTGGATACGCAAAAAATGAGGCTATATGGCATTGTGCTAAACGCTACACAAATCTGTGCTGCTATCAACATTTTACTTGGTTTTGTGATTTTAGAGATTTATTTTAGGCAAAATGCTATGCTTGCAAATTTTTATGATATTGTATTTTGTGTGGGCTTATGCTTTTTTGCTATATTTTGCGTGATATTTATTTTGCTATTTTTTCATTTTTGTAGTTTTAGAGAGCGAAAACAAATCAAACAAAATCTAATCTTACTTACCCCTTTTTGTAGCGACAAAAAAACAAAAATATTGCGATTTATTCATATATTTTGTATATTGTTTGTTTGCGTGGTATTTGGACTTTTAAGTGTTTTATATATTGGATTTTTGGTTGTTTGTGCGTTGCTTTTAGCTACACCACGCATAAAATCTGTATATGCGCAAAATAAAGAGCTTTTTGCGGAATTTTGTATTTTATTTGGTGCTATCTATATTGGTTTGTATCGCATAAAAAATGATGAAAGTTTATATTGTTGCGAATATATATTTTCACAATCAATAATCCCTATAAAAACACAACAAATCGTGCGCTGTGAGCGCAAAAATAATCATATCATTAAACGCAGAGTTTTTGGGTTTTTAAAAGATATAGATTCTAGTGTGCTGATAGATTTTCTAAATAAAAGGGCGATTTTACAGGATAAAACAAATAAAGCACAAAATACCAAAATTTGCGAAAAGGAAACAAATTTCGCACGGAAATAACTTGATGGAATTAAAAAATGGGTAAAAACATAAAAAGTGCTAACAAATCCGAGTTAGATTCACAAGGCGAGATTGTATTTGAAATAAAACATAATCTTATTTGGTGGAATTATTGTGGGTTGATTTTTTGTATTTTGATTGGTGTTATTATGATGTTTTCTGCAACAAATGCAATAAATGACTATGATAAGTTGAGTGAAAAAATTGTGGCATTGTGCTTTTTGTTGTGCGGTATTTTTTTGATTTGTTTGCCGTTAAAAGATATATTTTATCAAACTAAAAATAGATTTTATATTACAGATAAAGGTATATGTTTTGAGCGTAGAAATTGGTTTAAAATACAAAAAAGATTTTTTATATTTGGGGAAATTGGTGTAACGATAAGTTCATCAAGTTCTCTAAACATTTTCTCATCTACTTATTTTTTTTATATTTTTCCACTAGGGCATAAAGGGGTTGATTTTAAAAATATATACTTCTTTTCTATATCTTCTTGGAATAAAACATATTTATCCCCAAAAATATACAATGAAATCACAGAACAATCCTTTTTGTATGACTTTTTAGTGCAAAAAACCAAAGAATCTTTAATATCCAAAGACATAGATATAGATTCATTGCCATATGATTTAGAAAATCAATTTAGGTTTGTTTAGGGGAATAACAATGTCAAAAGAACATAATTTACAAACCATAGGCTTAAAACTTAGCTTGCCTAATGACAATTTTTGGGAGAGTTGAATAGTGAGTGAGTATATAAAAAGTGCCAACAAATCCGAGTTAGATTCACAAAGAGAGATTGTATTTGAAATGAATAGTAGGCTTTGTTGTTGGGATTGGATAATATATCATTTATTTTTATTATTTAGTTGTTTGATTGTATATCTCGCAATTTTTCTTTTTTTAGAGGGCAAAGATATAATGCTTGTTATGTTTTGGTTTTTGATTGGAATTGTTGGGATAGTTATGTATTGCGCTCCGATATATCATCTCAACAATAGAATTTATATCACAGAGCAGGGCATAGGTTTTGAGAAGCGACATTATTTTAGAATGCAAAAGAAATTTTTTAGGTTTGGAGAAATTGGATTGTGTATAAATGCTTTGTATGATATGCCTCGTTTTACGATAACTTCTAGATTAAACTACATTTTTTATGATATAAATATTGAAATGAAACCAATGCTATTTGGCTATATAAGAGATAAAAATTATAGACACTATATATTTTGCAAAATCTATACAAAAATAGATATTGATAATATCAAAAATATGCTTGCCATTATTCGCAAAAAGACGGAGCAATCTCTACAAACGCAAGGCATAAATATAAGCAATAATGAGCTAAAATCAACATTTAGATATTTAGAGCGTGAGGATATATAAATGCAAACAATCGATTCTAGCCCACTAATTGAAGTAAAATCCCAAATAGGCATACTACGCAAAATCGCGCTTATTATTTCTGCGGCGTTTAGTTACATTGTGGTATATAGCGTTATTCAAGTTTTGTTTGAATTGGATATTTTTGAAGCAATCAAACAAGAATGGGGGACGATATTGATTTTCCCATTTATGCTATTGTTTGCATTTGGAGTTTATTTTTGCATAAGGGAACTTATAGTTGGCAATAAACGCAAAATCACACTTTATGATAACTACTTCATCATAATAACAAATAAATTTTTATTCACAAAAACAATAAAGCTAACTTATGGGGATTATGGGGTTAAAATTGGCAGTAATTTTAGGCTTCCATTTCCATTGTATGTTATTATGTTTTTTGATATAAACAAGCAAAATCCTAAATGGAGCGATATGAAAATAAAGTGTGTAGTGCATTGCCCTATATTTAGCATAAAATTTGATGAGAATATAGAGAATTTTTTAGAAATATTTGAAGTAAAAACCAAAGAATCTTTGACTTCTAAAGGGATAGACATAGATTCATTACCATATAATTTAGAAACTCAATTTAGGTTTGTATAAAGGAAACTAAAATGCCCAAAAAACATAATTCACAAAAACAATGTGAGAATTTTAAAAAAGTGAGTAAAAAACATAACTTTGATTTTTTGTTACTAAATAGTTTTGGCACAAAAAATGAACGATTTATAAATAATATTATAAATATTTTGCTAAAAGAAGGTGCAGCCCTTGTTGGTTCTTTGGGCATCATACATAGTCTGCAGTTTGCTTTTCCAACTATTATTTTAAATATTTTAAACTTTTGTTTTTGGCTAATTTGTGTGATTTTTATCTATGTAAATGTGATATTTTTTATAAATGGACATAGCAAAAAG
>NZ_JBSIUU010000035.1:0-19648 GCF_053654535.1 Helicobacter sp. T3_23-1056
GTATATTGCTTTATATTGCGCTAATTGTGTGTTGCTATGGCTATCTAAACTCTGCCACTTTTAAATGTGTGGCAAAACTTTTTGATTCTTTTGATTTTAGCAAATCTATGTTTGGCATAAGCCTTTCTGCTTGCACTTGCAAATAAAACCTTGCAAACAAAATTTGCAAATAAAACTTACAAATAAAACTTGCAAATCAACTGAAGTAAAAAAAACATTTTTATTTTGAGTTTAAGTTGTCTTTAGATTTTTCAAAAAAAAAAAAAAAAAAAAATCAAACACACTCAAAAAGTTTCAAAAAAAACAAATTAAAAAAAAGCTAAATAAAAAAAAGCCAAATTTAAAAAAAATTAAAAAAAAAGAAAAAACTAGCCCTACCAAAATCCACTAAAATCCATAAAAGCCCATCAAAACTTTAAAAGCCCATCTAGCTTTTGATAAGTTGTAAAAATTCAGCCCTTGTGCGCGAATCGCTTTTAAAGATTCCGCGCAGGGCACTTGTGGTGATTTTTGCCTCGCTTTTTTGCGCTCCACGCATACTCATACACAGATGGCGAGCTTCGCATACTACCATTACGCCCTTTGGCTTTAGTAGTTTTGTGATACTTTGGGCGATTTGGTTGGTTAGGTTTTCTTGGATTTGTAGCCGTTTGGCATAGACTTCGACAAGGCGGACAAAGCCACTTATCCCAGCGATAGAATCTTTTGGCACATAGCCGATATGCACGCTACCAAAAAATGGCAACAAATGATGCTCACACATCGAATAAAAGCTAATGTCTTTTATGGTTATCATTTCATCGATTCCGTTGTTTGCAAATGTATGTCCAAGCGCGTCTTTGGGGCTAAGGCTATAGCCTGCATAAAGGATAGATTCTAGCTCTTTTAGTCGCTTTGGCGTGGCTTGTAGTCCTGCGCGGGTGGCGTCTTCGCCGATTCGTTTGCAAAATTCTCTAAACATTTTTTCGTGCATTTTTGTCCTTTGGATTTTATGTGTGCGGGGTTTTTTTGCGTGATTTGGCTTGTGATTTTGCGTGCTTTTTGCGCGATTTACAAAAACAATTTTTGGCTTATTATATAAAATCTTGCTATGTTTTTAAGAGGATTTTGGCTAAAAAGCACATTTTTAAGCATAGCAAAAAAGGCAAGCGAAAAACACGCGAATTTACAAGATAGGTTCGCTAATTCGCGTTAGTGTTTTGCCTTTTTGGGAGCGGATTTTGGCATAAGCAAATGGGAAAGCTAAAAATCCGCCATACCAAAATCGCTCACACGCCCTTTGCAACGCCAAACCTAGCTGATATTCATAGGTTTTTGCTAGTTCGCTTTTCATAAATTCGCACATTGATTCGCACTCAAAACTATCGCCCAAATCCCCAAAATCGAGCGAAGATTCGCTTACTTTATGTCTCAAATAGATTTTAAAGTAAAGCGTAAAAGGCGTTCGTAATTTTTTTAAAAATCCCTTTGTGGCGTAGCGTTTATAAAGTTTAATCGGCAAAGATTCACGCCCTTCACGCGCCATTCGCAAAAATTGCTTGTAGGCAATACTATCATAAATTGATATTTCTTTGGGCGGATTTGATGGATTCATCTCTTTTAGTGGGCTACCCCAGCCCAAACTTGTAGAATAAATTTTTAGATTCGCACAATGTGGCGCGATAATATCACAAAAGCCCGAGCGCGTAGAAACTACACCCGCGCAATGCAACGCCAACGCAATCGCATCTTTTAGTGATAAATCCAAATCATACACGCCATCGCTAAAATAGCGTGTGTATTCTTTGTGATTTGGGATATTTACGATGATTTTGTAGCCTAATTTAAGCAATTTTTCGCACTCATCTTTGAAAATTATATTTGGCAAACAAGGATAAGTTTGCGCTTCTGGACAAAATAGCATAATCTTGCCCAAAGGGGAGATTTTGGATAGTTTTTCACGCAAAGATTCGCTTATTTTTGGGAGATTCGTAGGCAAATCGCCTTTTGTATCGTGCGGTAAGTCAAACAAATCCACATACATTTCTAACATAGTTTTATACCAATAGTGATGTTTGTTTAGCGGTATAGGGTGGGCTGGATAAAGATTGCCAAGTGTCGGCACACTCGCAACGCCATAATCTTGTAAGCATTTGCTTTGCTGAAATGCGTTTAAAAAATCGCTATCACAAATGATATATTCCGCCTCAAACATTTCGCAAACGGCTTTGTGCGTGGGCTTTATAACAAAGATGATTTTGCCTTGCAAGTGCTTTTCTAACACCCTCTTAAAAGCGCAAAGATAGTAAGTATCTCCCGCACTACACGGACTTACAAAATAATATCTATCGCTTTTTAGATTTTTTGCGAGTTCTTGTAGGGTTTGAATGGGTTTAATTGTGTCGTTCATTTTTTGTCCTTTCGTTGTTTTGTATTTTTTGTCATTGCGAGAATCGCGTAGCGATTCGTGGCAATACAAAAATAGATTGATTCGCCTTGCTTTCGCAAGTCTCGCAATGACGGATTTTTGTGGATTTTACCCACCCCCTAGCCCCCTCCGCAAGGGAGGGGGAAAATTTAAGAAAAATGCCAAGCGCAAGGGAGGGGAATCAGATTCAAGTCTCTCCCCTTGCGTGAGGGATTTAGGGTGGGGTAAAAATTTACAATTCTTCATCAAACTCCACCTCCACTTTAAACTTTTCATCGCGCACTTTGTTTATCGCAAAGGCGGTTTTTAGCCCACTAGGTTTTGTGTCGTTGATTAAAATGCGCTCACCAAAGGGCAAATCGCTTATGATTTCATCAAAGCGGATTTTGTGCTGTGCTAAAAACGCTTTTAGATTCGCCACTTCGCTTTTGCTTCGCGCTGTAAGCAAAATCACTTTGTCGCCCTTTGGCAACTTCGCAAAAAATTCACTCACGCCTTCCAAAAGCGTATCACGCGAATCTAACTTATGCCCGTTGTGCTTTAAAATCGTGCCATCAATGTCGATAAGCCAAGTTTTTGGCAAAGGCGATAATCGCAACTTTTTCATAAAAATCCCTCCAACAGCATATTTCCCCGATAAAATGCTGCGCAAATGCTATCATAATCCTCCCACGCGTAAGCCGTGAGCGATAGCCAGATTAGCGCGTGGAGTAGCTTAATCTTTTCTTTGCTGATATTTGGGAGCAAGTCAAAAAACTCTTCGCTCATATCGCTCCACCCGCTTGATTTTATGGCGAGTTCGACTTCACGCTCATCGATTAAAAGCGTGAATTTTTTGCGGTTAAATTGGTCGTAATCGCCACAGATTGAGTAGTAAAGTTTGGCAAAATCATAGTCGCTATCGCCATAGATTTGGCTCTGCCCGAAATATCCGCGCGGGTCGATAAGCACCACCTCCATAGCAAAGCTATCAAAGAGAATATTTGAAAATGTCGAATCCCCGTGAATGAGCGAAAATTCACGCGGAAAATGCGCGGTTATAAGCTCGGCGATTTGCCCTTTGCAAAACAGCGCGTTTTTGTAATATCTGCCGTTAATTTTGATAAATTCATCGTTCGCAAAGGGGATTAGCGATTTGACAAGGGCAAGTCTATCAAAGGTTTTGGTGATATAAGTCTCCGTGCAATCACTTGGGTTTGCGGGGATTTTAGGCGTTAGATTGTGAAGTGATTTTAGCGAATCTATGATTTTGGCTAAAATCTCACGCTTTTGGCTTTTTAGCAAACATTCGTATTCATAGATATTTTTGCCCTTTATCTTTTTCATCGTAAGCGGATTTAGCGCGTAGATTTGGGGGATTTGGGCGAATCCTAGATTTTGCACGAACTCATACCACGCGATTTCTTTTTTGGCAATTTCGCGCCCTTGCGAATCTAGCGGGGTTTTTATGGCGATATTGTCGCTAAATTCGATTTTGTTAAATGGGCGTGTAAGGCTAAGCGGATTTGTCTCGGTATAGACTAATAAAGTGCCGATTTCTTTGCTGTGCGCTAAATCAAGCGGGGTAAAGTCTATGTTTTGTGTTTGTAGCCACTTAACTAATGCGCCAGATTTTGGGATATTTTTTAAGCATTTTTTGTTTGCAAAGATAAACAGCCCTGCAACGCCGTTTTTGTAACTTGGTGCGTTTATGAATTTGCCATTTTCATAGCTCCAACGACACTCAAAATCGCCCGAAATGCCGATGAAGTTTTGTGGATTTGTTTTGGGTGTCATTGCGAGATTTTGCGAAGCAAAATCGTGGCAATCTAAACCTCTATCGTCATTGCGAAAATCTGCGATAGCGGATTTGTGGCAATCTATAATTTCATTTGTGGATTGC
The DNA here is from genome assembly GCF_053654535.1 of Helicobacter sp. T3_23-1056. Classification (NCBI taxonomy): domain Bacteria; kingdom Pseudomonadati; phylum Campylobacterota; class Epsilonproteobacteria; order Campylobacterales; family Helicobacteraceae; genus Helicobacter; species Helicobacter sp. T3_23-1056. The sequence continues at coordinate 4,290 of NZ_JBSIUU010000035.1, forward strand.
TTCGTTGTGGCTTCGCCACTGCCTCGCAATGACAAAATGGTCGCGGATTGTGTTGATTTATTGCGCGAATCTTGTAATGATGGCGAATCTAACTTGCTTTTAGAATTTTTATGCGACCGACAAATGGGGGGCAGACAAGATTTTTGTCTTGGGGGGGGGGAATCGTGCTTGAATCTATCGAATTTTGACTTAATGATTTGCTTGAATCTAACGCCGAATCTATATTAGATTCGCCCATATTTGGCAATGTAAATTCATTTGAGAGAATCAAATCACACCAAATTATCATAAATGGCTCACTCTCGCTAATCGCCCCCATCGCCTCGCGCAAACCCGCGATAGTCCCTGAATTTTGCGCCTTTAAAATCCTATAATCCACGCTAAATTTTGGTGCGAAAATGGCTAGATATTTTTGCAACACTTCGATTTTATAATCCGCAATTATGGTAAATTTCGCGCCTTTGAATTTAGCAAAAAGATGAAAAATAATCGGCAAGTTGTTATAAGGCACAAGGCATTTGGGTTTATTGCGCGTAAGTCCCTCTAGGCGCGTCCCCTTGCCACCTGCTTGGATAATGATATGTTTTAGATTGCTAGATAGCACGCGTAGCCTTTAAGTTGATTTTAAGTTTTTATGTTTTTTGTCGCGCATAAATTACACAAATTCGTATCATATCGTATAAATCACAAAAAATTCACACAAATTGTATAAATTCGTATAAATTAGCACAAATCATTGTGAGTCAAATCAAATAAAAACGCAGATTTCACACATTTTACAAGATTACATTTAAAAAGATTTTCGCTACAAGATTTTTGCCACAAATTTTTGTAAAAATATGATGATATTTGCCAAAATTTTTAATTGTGGTATAATGCTTTTTTTGTTTGGTTTGCATTTTGTTTGCCAAATGTTGCCCAAACATTTAGCAAACAAGACAGCAAATAGCAAACAAAACATACAAAAAAACAACCAAAGCTACCAAAATCTAAACACAAAACCACCTTAAAAATCAAAAAGGAATCAAATGCAAACGCGCTTTTTATCGCTATTTGCCTCGCAGATTTTACGCATTTTGCTTATTTTTATGGCATTGTTTTGCCTAGCCATAATGTTTATGGCGTGCGATGACAAGCCTCAAAAAAACACCACAAAAGCCCCTCCAAAAGACTATGGTATCACAGGGTTTAGCTCCCCTCAAGCACAAAGAATGATAGAAAAATATATCCAGCCATATTGCGAGCAGGACTGCACGCTACTATATGAGGGCGAGCTAGAAAATCGCAATAAAATTTGGGTTTTTAAAAACCACCTTGATAGCATAAAAATCTTTGAGCACGAAGCGGGCAGAGAGGCGATACTCTATCGTGGCGAAATCGATAAAATCCTATCAAAACCAAAATTTGAAATAGAAGAAGACACGATTATAATCACCGTCCCGCGCAATACTTCTGCGGGGTTTATGCAGACAAAAGCCGTGCTAGAAAAAGGCGAAATGCACCTTTTTACCAAAGGTTTTAACTCGCCAGATATTTATCATAATGCCGATTGGCAGCCAGATTTTGACCCGCAAAAAGCACAGATTGAAGTGCTAAGCCTAAGCGTGCAACAATACAAGCGCAAAGGCACAGGACACGCCTGCCCAGCGGAGTCTAGCGAGCTAAAAACCAAAGAAGATGTAAAGAGATTTTTTGAGCTAGCAAAGCCTATCGCTTCAAGCGGGCTTGATTTGGTAGAAAGCTATGCAGGGGTGGGGTGCGTGGAGTATAGTGGCAAGCTAGAGGCGTATGGCAAGATGTGGCAATATACGATTGCGTATGGGTTTGGGATATGGGCTAGGGATTTTGAGGAAGGGAGAGCGTTTGTCTGCGAAGATGAAAAATGCCCCTTGCAAGCGGTATCAAACGTGATACAAAAATAGATTTTGTTGCAAAAAGTGCATTTTGGATAAAAGTATAGTAAAAACGCATTTTAGGCTATGCAAAATATAGGCTGTGAAATATAGGCTACACAAATTTATAGAGAATCAAAAAGGATTTTCTTAAAATCTTGGCACAAAAACAAATATTAGAACAAAATCAAATCTTGGCACAAATCGCTAAAAAATCGCTAAGAGAAAATCCGCTTAGGTTAGATTTAGCTAAACAATCTGCATTAAAGTCGGATTCTAAAACCTAGATGATGATAAAAAACTACAAGCTATCATAATGATAACTTGCAGTTTTGCTAAGTTTGGCTAATGACTAGGCAAGAATATTGCTTTAAGCTATTTTCAATTAAGATATTTTTTTAGCCCTTCCCAATCAATAACTTCTTTGAACAACTCATCATTAACCATTTTTAAGTGAAAATCATACATATTTGCATTGCGAATTAAATCCTCTTGCAAATCATTATAAGTATCTAGTATATCTTTTTTGACAGATACTAGACATTTCTCATCTTTTTTGCCAGATTCTTTACATTTTATGTAGTCCGCGTGTTCTTTGAGATTGGTATCATTATAAGACTTCGTTTGATTTGATACATAAATCAAATTATCAATCAATTTAATAGCCTTATTATATTTTATCTCAAGCCCATAAAAAACATCAGGTCTTGCTTTGATATGGCTAGACAAACTATCTGTTTTTTCGACAAAAAAGTTTTTCATTCTTGTGTATTCAGCGAGCCTATCGTCCATACCAGATTGCAAAGCTTCAAAATTTTTAAATTTTTCGACTTTGTATTTATCATACTGCGAATCTTGGAATATTTCATATATGCAAAGAGCTAAAAACGCGATTAGCAATATAGCTACACAGCTAAAAAAGCCTATCGCAAACACTTTCAAATTAGCTTTTTGTAGTTTCATTGTTTTCTCCTATTTTAGATTTTGGTTCAATCGTTTTTGAGCAATGTCAAAATTAGTGTGGCAATCATTTTGTATCTTTTATGCAATCATTTTGCCTCCTTTGTGTTGATTTTGGTTGGCAAATGCCATTTTTGGGTAGCTATGTAGCTATTTTAAACTTAAATAATGGGGCATTAAGCTAAATTTGAGTCAAAAATAAAATCTATAAAACGCAAAAACTATTGAAGCAATTTTTTGACTTTTTCATAGATTGCGATTTCTTTGGGGTCTCTTACACCATCTGCGTCCATTACCATTTCAAGTATCTCTAAAGAAACTTCAATATCCTCTTTATTGTTGCCAAACGCTGCTTTTAATGCCCCACAAGAATATTCCACAGAATTTTTTGGGTTTTTTATGTCGATTTGGTCGTATAACTCTTTTAGTATCTTTAATGTCCTAAATCCTTTTTCCTTGTCTGTAACTCTCTCAAGAAACTCTTTTTCCAAGACAGCTACTTCGGCTTTATCGCCTTTGCCATCAGCTAATGCCATATGTTTGACAATCGCAAAGCCTTTCATCATAGAATAAAACATTTCAAAATCAAACGATTCATTATCTGCTAATGTTACATTACAACCCAATACACAGGATAATATTAGCACACTTAGTTTTTTTCTCATTTTTGCCTCCTTTGTGTTGATTTTGGTTGCTTTGTTGTTATTGTGCATTTGTCTCGTTTGGTTGCGCGCTAGATTGCTCATCAGTTTTACTAGCTGGCTCTACGCTAGAATCCGCGCTAGATTCTGCGACAAAATCCGCATTAGAATCTTTGCTAGATTCTAATGCGCTAGAATCCTCATTTGGTATTTCATTGGGGTGTATGCTTGCCTCTTGGTTTTGCTCGCTAGATTCTGCGCTATGTTGCGCTTCTTGGGCAGATTGCTCGCTAGATTCTGTTTTTATGGATTCTGTTATGTCTGCTTCTGTTGCAAATGTTTCATCTTGCATTTGTGAATCATTTGGCGGGGGTGTTATTTCTGCATCTATGTGTTCGCTTAGGATTTTTTCCTGTGGCGTTGTGTTAGCAGAGTAGCTAAGCTGTGTTTTTAGAGCATTTATCATTTCAGTATTTTTGTTAGCAAGTTCTTTTTGGACATCGTTTTTGAGTGTATCAAGATTGCGCTTGATTTTTTGTTTAAATTTTTCCTTGTTTAGTTTTTTATCAATCCAATGTCCCAGCACTTCAGTAGCCACGACTAGTCCCACACCACAGACTGCACCCAAAGTCCCCGCTGTGGCTACTGCCAAACCACCGCATACAGCTGCGCCACCTGCGCGTTTTACTACTTGTTTGCCTGCGATTTTTTCTATGACTAAAGCACCTCCACGCACGCCCATTCTAGCAGTTGCACTAACAATCAATGTGCCAGCAACACCCATCACAAATGTATCGATTGGTCGCGCAGAATCAAAATCCAATCTATCTATGATTGTGTCAATATTTATAGTAGGCACAAAGCGTGTTTTTGCGTTTTCTACATCATCGCCTTGCAAACGATTAGTAGCTACAATTTTTTCAATCTCGTTATGAAGCCTACTTCCAAATTCTTTTGAAATCGTTGTTATTTCGCTATTATAGGCTGTTTGTAGAGTGTCTTTTATTTTGTTATCAAATGCCTCATCAAAAGGTAAATACTTCGCAAAAAGCTTGTCAAATTCTTGCGTATCTCTATCTTTGATTTGCTCTTTTTCCTCGTCTGTCAATGGTTTTTCAAGCCCCAACTTTTCTTTTGCCCAACTATAAAATTTTTTTGTGGCTTCTGCTACTTGCACACCTTTGCGCGTCCAGCTAAAATGCCACTCTGTATAAGTTTCAGCAATTATTTCTTGTGTATCAGCACTTACATAGCTATCAATAAGCGCATTTGTCTTTTTATCTAGCCTATCTTGCAATGCTTCAAAATCAATCCCTTGCAGTGCTGTATTATAGGCTTCTTTTACTTGTTGTTCAGGTAGTATTACTATTTCATTATTTATACGCGCAATGGTAGTTTGCCATTTTTCTAGCAGGATTCTAGTTGTTGTTTGTGCATATTGTTGCTCGGCATTTACTTCAGGTTTATCACTATTGACTGCCACATACACAATAATAACAAGTAACAAAGAAATGATTTTAGAAGCGGTTTTTTTAGGGGTTTTACTAAAATCTACGCTTAACGCATTGCGATTGACACGCAAAGATAGCAATGCAAAAAGGAAAAACGCTCCGCACTCACCGACACTTACAAAGAATAATACAAGATATTTTATAAGTGTTCGTAGTGATTCCTGCTCTATCGCCATAGGTAAAGAATCTTTTCCCAAGAAATAATACTCAACAATGGCGACTTTTGCCACAATAAAATCTAATATTTCTCGCATACAGCCACTAAACTGCGTGATTCCATACTCGCCTTGCAATTTTTCAAAATGCGCCAAAAGCGTAGGTTCAGCTTGTGTGCCAAATATAAATTTTACAACTATCAATAACAAAATGCCAGAAAATGCCAAAAATGATGCACTCCAATATTTAGCGTAAAATGGGGCAATCGCTTCTGAATATTGATTTTTTAGCTTTTCCGTAAAAAATGGTTGCACTACTATAATCCCAAATACTACACAAAGAGCAAAAAATAGCATTTCATATTTGTGTGCGAAAGGAAAAGATAGCATAAAGCTAAGTCCAAAAGCTAGCAAACAAGTGATAACAGCGTAAATAAGCCAAGATAAAAAACGGCGTCTGCCAAACCAATGCAGAATCGAGCCTTTTTTGGTAATCGCCTCATTTATCGCTAGTTTTTTAGCAATATTTATGCTAAATATTTCTCTAAGCCCTGCAATCCATAAAGTAGCCCATAACAAACAAAATGGAATCAAAATGTTTATTTCGTCCGTCTCATTTGTTCGGGTGAATCCTACCCAAATCGCCAAAATAAAAGCGATAAATACGACATTTGACCCTAGCATAGCAAAAAATCCCTGCTTATTTTGCGCGTCATTATATTGCGCACTTTTGTTTGGCGTGGATAGATTTTGCGTGTTTTGCGCTTGCGTTTCTTGTGTTTTAGCCTCTTGTATTTCTTGCGCTTCTTGCGCGTTTGGTGTGTTTTGATTTTGTGTCATTTGGTGTCCTTTTTTAGATTTTTAGTCTTTTGGTGTTTTGATAGATTCTAGTCGCATTTGGCGTGCTAGATTTACGCACTTGGCGTAGAATCCTGCTGATTTTGGTTTGCCTGCGTGCTAGATTGCGCATCTGATTGTGTGGTTTGATTTTGCGTTTGGCTAGATTGGCTAGCGTTGTCTTGCTTGCTAGATAGTTGGCACATTTTGCATTTGCATTAGCGATAAATACAAGCGCGTTTGATAGCTTAGCATAGATGCGCACTAGTAGCCCTAGAAATCCGCCTAGTTTCTTACTCTGCTGTTTGGCAAAATCTCTAAATTCCTCTTTTGTGCCATCTTTAAATATCTCTTCTTTTAGGCTTTCTTTGTCGCCTTTTGTCTTTTTTAGTATCTTAATTAAAGGCTTGTAAGTGATAAATAGCAATAAACAGATTGCTATGATTATGAATTCTGTCATTTTTGCTCCTTTTTATGTTGGGGTTGGATTTTATTTTGTCGCGCTTGGGAGTATCTCTATTTGCAAAATCTGCTTTGGATTTTCGTGTAGATTTTGGCTTAGATTTTCGCTATGTTGTTTATTGTCATTTGTGGCGTTGCCTACATACTCACGCATTATGGTAAATGTAGCCTTTTTGTCTGAGCGAAGCAGGCTTAGCTCGTTTTCATATTCACCCACATTATGCAAAATCTTGCCATTTATATGCGTGATTATGTCGTTTGTATGTAGTCCTGCTTTGTGTGCGGTGGAGTTTTGATTTAGCTCGGTTATTTTTACGCCCTGCGTGCGCACGCCATTTTCTACCATTTGATAGTCATCTACTTTTATACCGCTGATATATCCGCGATTGATTGCGCCATTTTCTACTAGCTCTAGGGCTATGGCTTTTGCTAGGTTTGAGGGTATCGCAAACCCTAGCCCATCTTTGTCGGGTATGCCAACACTATTTATCCCTACCAACGCCCCACGAGAATCCATAAGCGCACCGCCAGAGTTGCCACTATTTATCGCTGCATCGGTTTGGATATAGTTTTGATATTGTTTAAATCCTTGCAATAATATGCGATTTTTCGCAGAGATGATTCCCTGCGTTACGCTATCGCTAAACCCATCATTATTACCGATGGCAAACACCATATCGCCCACCCTTGCTTCATCGCTATTTGCAAATTCTATAAAAATAAGCTCTTTTATATATCTTGGTATGTCGATTTTGACCACTGCCAAATCCGTCTCTTTGTCCGTGCCGATGACTTGGGCTATGTATTCTTGGCTATCGTTATATAGTTTTACTATGACTTTGTCCGCTCCCCTTACTACATGTTGATTGGTGATGATATAGCCGTCTTTTGAGATGATGACTCCGCTACCTAGCGAATTGGGCAATAAAGGCAAATCGCTATATGCACTCCCCAAAGCCTTCTTGTATATGTCCTCTTGTAGCATTTGTGGCTCTATGCCTAGTCTGTCTGTGATTCCTTGTAGGTAGATACTTACGACAGATTTGCGGGATTTTTCGATAATGTCATAATACGAATACACGGCGTTATGTTTTGTGCTTGGCTTTATACGCTCGGTGATTTGGGGGGCGTCTTTTGTGATGAGGGGTGGTCTTGGTAGGTTTTGGGCGTGCGACAAGGTGGCAAATGTGGCTAGCGCGCTACATATCGCACAAATACATTTATGCCAAATGTGCCAAAATCCCTTGCGTAAAAAAATACCTAAACAAGCTAGATTTTGCATTAGTTATTTTCCCTCGCTTGCATTTGGAGTGCTTTGACTAGAATCTATGTTTTGTGGGTTTGTGGTGTTTGGCGTATTTGGGTGATTTTGGGTATTTTGGGTATTTTGGGTAGATTGCGTGGGGTTAGATTCTTGTGTAGGATTTTGGTTAGGATTTTGGGCAGTGTTTGGGGTAGGCTCTTTTGAGTCTTGCGACATAGAATTTTGCGAAATAGAATCTTGTGAAATAGAATTTTGCGAAGTGGATTCTTGCGTGCTAGATTTTTGTGTAGAATCTTGGCTTTTTTGCATTATGCTATCATAGATTTCATAGCCATTGCCACCTTCGTTAAACGCCTTATACACTTTGCAAAAAATATCTTTTTCCCATTCTTTGCCTTTTTCGCAGGCTTTGTTGTAGTAGGATTTTGCTTTGTCTTTGTCTTGTTTGATTTTGCCTACGCCTTTTTCGTAGAGTTTGCCTACGATGTAGCAGGATTCTGCGCTATCTAGCTCATCGCAGGCTTTTTTGCTATATTTTTCTGCCTTTTTTTCATTTTGGCTTACTTTTTGCCCATCTTCATAAATCATACCGAGTGTCGCACAGCTGATGGCTTGGATAGTCTTATCTTTTGCATTATCACAAAAATTTTCCGCTTTTTTGATAAACTCTTTGTATTCGCTATCGTTTGCCTGCAATCCCGCCTCACCAAAGCAAGAAAACTCATCATTTTTTTCACAGCCGATATGATAATACTGCCTTGCTAGATTTTCATTGCTATCCCTATATAAATACCCTAGCCACCAATACGCCACATCATTTCCTAGCACAATCGACCTCTGCAAATACAAATCAGCGATTTTTATGTGATTTGGTATCGTGGTGGCATTTGCCCAGATTCTGCCGTTTTCTTCGCAAGTGTATTTGCTACATTCTGTGATACTTCCTAGATTTATGTTTTGTATTGCCCATTCGCACGCTTGCGTATTTTCGTCCTCTATACACGCATCAATCGCCTTTTGTGCCTGCGTTTTTTCTTTTTGCTCTTTGTTGTTAGCGTTGCTTTTTTCATCATCTGCTAAAAATACTAAAATCACAAAACACAAAACCACGCCTAAGCATATCCACAAAAGAATTTTCAACCATTTTTTCATACAGCCCACGCCTTTTTTAGAAAATTTTGTTTTTGATAAAAAAAGCGTATTAAACAAAAAAAAAAAAAAAACGGCGATTAAACAATGATTAAACGAAATAGTATTTAGCCATTTTTTGATAATTTCATTTTGATTGTTAGATTTTTAGGCTATAATCGCATTTCTTGCTTTATCTTATCCCACTACAACACTCTTTTTTAAGGAATCCCAAAATGGCTAGCCAATCTAATCAAAAATCCACCTCTACGCACGCACGCGCACATAATCCCAACTCAAACCACAACCACCAAAATCACCAAAACCGCGCCACAAAACATATCCCAGCCGAAGTCTATAAACTAGAAGAGCTAAGTCAAAAGCCTATTTCTCAACTTGTCTCTATCGCGCAAGGACTAAAAGTAGAAAATCCACAAGAGTTTAAACGCGCAGATTTGATGTTTGAAATCCTAAAAGCCCAAGTATCACAAGGCGGATACTTGCTATTTACGGGCGTGCTAGAGATCACGCAGGAGGGCTATGGATTTTTGCGCGCTGTTGATGAGGCATTTACCGATAGCAAAAACAACACCTATGTAAGCCAAACCCAAGTCTATCGCTTTGCATTGCGAAATGGCGATATTGTTACAGGGCAGGTGCGATTGCCTAGAGAGCAGGAAAAATACTATGCCTTGCTAAAAATCGAAGCGGTGAATTATAAACCCCTAGATGATATGAAAAATCGCCCACTTTTTGACAATCTAACCCCGCTTTTCCCCACCAAACAGCTAAAATTAGAATACGAGCCTAGCAAGGTTACGGGGCGAATGCTTGATTTATTTAGCCCGATTGGCAAGGGGCAAAGAGCGTTGATAGTCGCGCCTCCACGCACAGGGAAAACAGAGCTAATGAAAGAGCTAGCACACGGAATCAGCGCAAATCACCCAGAAGTAGAGCTAATGGTGCTACTTGTCGATGAACGCCCAGAGGAAGTAACCGATATGCAACGAAGCGTAAAAGGGAGCGTGTATAGCTCGACATTTGATTTGCCAAGCGCAAACCATATCCGCGTAGCAGAACTAGTCCTAGAGAGGGCAAAGCGCGAAGTAGAAAATGGCAAAGATGTCGTAATCTTGCTAGATTCTATCACGCGTCTAGCCCGAGCGTATAATACCGTAACCCCAGCAAGTGGCAAAGTGCTAAGCGGAGGCGTAGATGCAAACGCCTTGCATAAGCCAAAGCGATTTTTTGGTGCGGCTAGAAATATCGAGCAAGGCGGTAGCCTAACCATTATCGCAACCGCGCTAATCGAAACAGGAAGCAAAATGGACGAAGTGATATTTGAAGAGTTTAAAGGCACAGGAAATAGCGAAATCGTCCTAGCCCGCGCCATCGCAGAGCGCAGAATCTACCCTGCATTTGACATACTAAAATCAGGCACGCGAAAAGATGACTTGCTACTAAGCAAAGAACAACTTACAAAAATATGGATGCTACGAAATGTGATGAGCCAAATGGACGATGTAGAGGCACTATCATTTGTCTATGCCAAAATGCAATCCACCAAAGACAACGAAGAATTTTTAAGTCAAATGAATGAAAAAGAGTAGCTAAAATAAGCGTTTTGTGAGGATTTTTTGCAGAGCGTTTTGGATAATGTAGCCCAAAATCCACGCAAAAAAAAACTACAAAACAAGCAAAATCCATAAAATCTAGCACAAAAACCAAAAATAAAACACGGCAAAATCTATGACAAACCAAACAAAGCAAATGAAAAAAGTAGGAATCTTTGATAGTGGCATAGGTGGGCTAAGCGTGGCAAAATCCGTGCTAGATAGCAAAATCTTTGAACAAGCGATATATTATGGCGATACGGCGCGTGTGCCTTATGGAGTGAAGGATTGTGAGACGATTGTGCGATTTGCGCTTGAATGTTTGGATTTTTTCGCTCCGCATAATATCGATATGCTACTTGTCGCGTGCAATACTGTGAGTGCCTATGCTCTAGAAACTATGCAAAAAAAGGCTAGCTTCCCCATAGTAGGCGTAATCGAAGCGGGGGTAAAAGCGTGCATAAATGCCCTGCCAAATAAAGATTCTACCACGCTTATCATCGGCACAAAAGCCACCATAGCGTCCAAACAATATGAAAAACTTTTGGCAAAAGCGGGTTTTGCAAGGTTTGTAAGCAAAGACACGGGGCTATTTGTCCCGCTAGTAGAAGAGGGGCTATATGAGGGCAGAGGGGAGGTGGTGCTAGATTCTGTGCTGAAATTTTATTTAGAAGAATTTTTGGATTCTCCCGCTCTTGGTGGGCAAGCACCTCAAGCGATTATTTTAGGTTGCACGCATTTTCCGCTTATCGCTAAGCAGATAGATAGATTTTTTGGTGGGCAAAGCGTGCTGATTCACTCAGGCGATGCGATTGTAGAGCTACTAGAATCAAATTTTTATTTGCGCAAAGATTCGTTTCCCAAAACAAATATAGATTTTTACGCCTCAAGCGACATAGACGGACTAAAGAAAAAGGCAACGATATGGCTACAATAACCCCCAAAAAACGCCCACCACGCACGCAAAAAAAAGCCACACAAAATCCGCCAAATACGCAAAAAAAACACAAAAAGCAAAATCCACAAAATAAACCAAAATCTAATAAACCCAAGCAAGATTCCCCCCAAGAGCTTGTTACAAGGCTATCTATCTCGCTAGAGCCACATTTATTAGCAAAGCTAGATTCTCGTATCATCGCTCAAGGCTACTCTTCGCGCTCTGAGCTTGTGCGCGATATGATACGCCAAAAGCTTGTCGAGGAAAGCTGGCAAGATGATAGCAAAGATAATATCGCCGTGCTTGTTGTCGTCTATGACCACCACCAAAGAGAGCTAAATCAGCGCATTATCGACATTCAGCACAATGCAAGCCATAGCAACGCAATCACAATCCTTTGCACCACGCATATCCATATCGATACGCACAACTGCCTAGAATCCATAATGCTAAAAGGCAAGCCTAATGCTGTGCAAAATTTCGCCCTAGAAATCGCGGGGCTAAAGGGCGTAAAATTTAGCAAACTAACGCGCACAAGCAGGTTTGATGAAAAATATTGACATAGATTTTGGCACAATGCAAAATGCAGGCAAACATAGCGCAAATGCAACAAATGCTTGCAGCAAAAACACAAAATCAAATGAGATTTTTATCGATAAAATTTCGATAAAAACATACAGCTATTTTGCGGATAAAATCGCTATTTTTGGGGGGAGCTTTGACCCGCCACATTTGGCACATTTTGAGATTATCAAATGGCTTAGCGCGCATTTTAGGCAAGCAATCATAATCCCCGCGTATCAAAATCCGCTTAAAAACCAAGCGATGATTCCATTTGACACACGGCTAAAATGGTGCGAAATAATGTGCCAACATATAAAACAAGAAATAAACGCCACAAATATCGACATAAGCGACATAGAGGGGAAGTGTAATCGCGTAGTGTTTGCTTATGAGCTAGCGACTTATTTTTATAGCAAATATTTTTCTAGCAAGCATTCTAATGAAAGTTTTTTTAGCGATTTTAGGGGGGTTAGTGATTTTAGCGATTTTGTGGATTTTATGGATTTTGGTGGTTTTGGCGATGTGGCAAAATCTACAAAAGATTCTAGCCATATCTCGCCACTGTGCTTTGTCATAGGCGAAGACGCACTAAGCCAAATCCACCAATGGAGACATATCGCCCAACTAGCTAAGCTAGTGGATTTTGTAATGCTAAAAAGAGATGGCACAAAATCTAAGGCACAAAATCCAGCCACGCTACAATCTTTAAAGCAACAATCTTTAAAACAACAACCATCAAAGCAAAATCCCGCCATAAACGCGATAGATTTTACCAACGCTACCAACAACGCTGATTTTAAAAATATGGATTTTACAAATGCAAAAAATACGATTGCAAAAGATACGGTGCGCGTGTTTTTGGTAGATTTTTCCCCAAATGATTTGCTAAAAAAATCGCTTCCATTTTTGCCAAATGAAAATCTTAACTCGACTTTTTTAAGAGAATCATTGATAAAAAAAACATTTTCACAAAATAAGAAAGATAAAACGCAAAGTCAAATCCTAAATGCGATTCCGCAATGCTTGCATAATGAGGTTATAGAGTTTTTTAAAAAAACTGCGCTACAATTTCGCTAAATGATTGAATGATTTTATGCGATAAAAAAGCAAAATCACATAACAAAACGCGCAAAATGCGTATAAAACACAAAACAAATAAGGAGAACATTTGGAGCTACAAAAAAGAGCTAATCGCATAAAAGATTTGCTAGATAGCAAAAAGGCTCAACATATCGTAATCTATGATTTGCAAGACAAAGAATATATCACACAATGCGTAGTCATCGCCACCGCGCTAGCTGGCAAGCACTCTTATGCTTTGCTAGATTTTCTAAGGGAGGAGCTAAAACCATTGGGCGAGGTGTTTTATAGCACTGATGAGGAAAGTGAGGATTGGATTATCGCGGATTTGGGTGAAATAATGGTGCATATTTTTACTGACAACACGCGCAAAAGGTTTAATCTGGAGGAATTTTTAGAAAACTATTTTCACGCAAAAACCATATAGATTTAAAACGCAGTCAAAAACTTCACACAAAAAAGGGCAAAAATGCGCATAGATTTACACAACCACACGCCTAGATGCAACCACGCAAGCGGCACGCCACAAGAATTTATCCACAAAGCACGCGCACTAGGGATTGATATTTTTGGCTTTGCCTGCCACGCGCCTATGGATTTTGACAAAGAATATCGAATGAGGCTAGATGAGCTAGATGAATATATCGATGAGATTTGCGCGCTAAAAAATAATGCGCAAAATCCGCAGATTTTGGTGGGGCTAGAAGTGGATTTTATACTTGGCAGGGAGGATTTGATAGAATCGCGCGTGTGTGAAGCAAAGCTAGATTTTCTTATAGGCTCGGTGCATTTTTTAGGTGAATGGGGGTTTGATAATCCCGCATTTATCGGCGAATATGCCAAAAAAGATTTGGAATCTTGCTGGATAAAATATTTTCAAAGTATCGCCAAAATGGCGCAATCTAGGCTGTTTCAAATCGTGGGGCATTTAGACTTGCTAAAAGTTTTTGGGCACTCTATGCCGAGTGATTCTAGCGGGTGCAAAGACGCGCTAGATTTGGCATTGCAAGCCATCAAAAGAGCAAGTATGGCAATCGAGCTAAATTCTGCGGGCTTGCGAAAGCAAATAGGCGAAATCTACCCTAGCAAAGAGATTTTGCAAAAGGCGTATCATTTGGGGATTCCTATCAGCTTTGGTAGCGATGCGCACGCGCTAGAGCAGGTGGGCTATGGCTATGATAGATGCGTGGAGCTAGCACGCGAAGTGGGCTATGATAAATGCGTGTATTTCAAACAAAAGCACGCCATAGAAACGGATTTTTGATGGGGTTTTGATTTGTTGTTTGGCTTGCGTTTTGATTTGAGTTTTTTTATTTGTTATTTGATTTGTGTTCTAATTGAGTTTCGTTTGCATTTTGGTTGCGTTTTATTTTTTTTTTTTTTGCATTTGATTTGTGTTTGAATTTGAGTTTGATTGTGGTTTGATTTGTGTTTTTTGATTGCATTTTGGTTGTGTTTTAATTTTTTGTTTTGCTTGCATTTTGATAGGGCTTTGATTGCATTTGATTTGCGCGTTTTGATGGGAGCTTTTGATTGTGTGTTATTTTGTTATTTGATTTCGTTTTTGATTGTTTTTTGATTTGCATTTTGATAGTGTTTTGATTTGAGTTTGATTTGGGTTTGGTCGTGTTTTAATTTGTTATTTGATTGCATTGTGATTGTGTTTTTGGGTTTTTTAATCTTTGCTTTTTTTACCGACAAAAATATTTTCCATACTTAGATTTTATAAAATCTAAATAGCCAAATGTAGCTATTAAAATGTAGCTGATTTTGTCATTTTGAGGCTTTTTAAAAGCCAAAATACCCAAAATCTTTGCGCAAAAATCACATAAAATCGCAAGTTGGCATTGTTTGCAGATTTTGCCTTTTTGGCTTCGCTTACTTTGTTTTCTCATTATGGACAAAGGCTACCGTCATTGCGGAATGATTCTGCTTGCGTCATTGCGAGCGGATTTTTACAAATCAAAATCCGCGTGGCAATCTAAAATCCCCCTCCCTTGCGGAGGTGGCTAGGGGGTGGGTTTTTTTGTCATTGCGAGCCTTGCATTTTATCAAAAATGCAAGGCGTGGCAATCCACGCTACAATAAAAAAACAAAAAGCTCTCCTTAACTTAAACTCACACAAAGGAGTCTTAAGTTATGATGCATAAGATGAAAAACAAGTATATCATTCGTTCAAGAATTAGAAAGGCGAAATTTAGAGAGATTCTTAAATATGTTTCTACTTCTCTTACGCTCGTAGCTTTGCAAGAAGTTTTAGATATTGAAGCGGTAAAAATTGCAAAAATTTGTCATATTTCACAAAATTCTTTATG
>NZ_JBSIUU010000036.1:0-17442 GCF_053654535.1 Helicobacter sp. T3_23-1056
TATAAGAGTAGTAGCAGAAGTAGGGAGTGTGAGGCTACCGATATTTGAGCTATTTCCTATGTGGATAGAGTTCCAGCCACCACCATTGGCAGTGTTTAGAATAAGTGATGATATGTTTGCTGTG
The DNA here is from genome assembly GCF_053654535.1 of Helicobacter sp. T3_23-1056. Classification (NCBI taxonomy): domain Bacteria; kingdom Pseudomonadati; phylum Campylobacterota; class Epsilonproteobacteria; order Campylobacterales; family Helicobacteraceae; genus Helicobacter; species Helicobacter sp. T3_23-1056. The sequence goes on from NZ_JBSIUU010000036.1 coordinate 125, forward strand.
CCTGTGCTTTGTAGATTAGAACCGCTTAATGTAGCTTGTAGCGTTAGAGAGCCAGCATTTACATTTCCTATACGGACGGTGCGTAGCTGATTTTCCATCTTTATGGGTGTGCCACCACCGCTGATATTTAGCCTTTGAGAGCCTGTGCCTAAATCTAAGTAGTAGATAGCAGCCCCAGCTCCTCCCCACCAGCCATTAGCACTATTTGTATTGGTATATCGTGCGAGTTGCGCGACATTTTCAGAGCCATAGCAAAGTAGGGTATTGGATTTGTAAAAAGTCCCGCCACTACCACCTACTCCACACCACGCCACCGCAGTATCTATGCTAATGCTAGCTAGAATCGCACTTGTGGCTAAGGAAAGGGCTAGGCGTTTTTTGGGCGTTGGGGTTGCTTTTTTGTCATTGCGAGATTCTGCGCGCAGCGTAGAATCGTGGCAATCTATTTTATTATGTTTGTCAAAAGCGTGTTTTGCACTTTGTGGATATAGATTGCCACGCAAAAATTCGCTTACGCTCTTTTTGCTCGCAATGACAGAAGTAGAATCCTTGCTTATAATGTCGGCGGTGGAATCCAAAGAAACCCACCCCTTAGCCCCCTCCGCAAGGGAGGGGGAAATAATGCCGTCATTGCGAGCGGATTTGTAAAAATCCGCGTGGCAATCCAAATAAACCCCCTCCCTTGCGGAGGGGGTTTGGTGGTGGGTGTCATTGCGAGCAAATGCGACAGCATTTGCGTGGCAATCTACTTTGTCTATATTAAAATGTAGATTGCCACGCAAGTCTTGCGACTTGCTCGCAATGACGAAAGCAGAATCCTTGCTTACAATGACGGAAGTGGAATCATTGCCTACAATGACAGAAGTTTCTTTGTAAGTCTTGCAATTTGACGATTTGGAGCTAGAAAGATTTAGCGCGGAGTTACTCTCTCTCTCTCTCTCTCTCTCTCTCGTTTTTGCGCTATTGCTAAGCGCGACTTGCTTTGAAGCCATTGTGTTTGTCCTTGTGTTTTTCATCGTGTCTCCTTAGGATTTTCCTTAGATTTTGACGCTTTGTCAAAGCCTTAAGGTTTTTTTGGATTTTATCTATCTACCCCAAAATCTACAAAGTTTTTTTGAAGTTTTGTTTGCAAGGTTTATTTGCAAGGTTTTGCAACATTTAGCAACATTTTTGCAACATTGGCGTGAAAACTATGCCAAAAATTGTTTTTAACCCCTGCGTTATGCACTTTTTAAACCCTGCGTTTTTAAACTTGCATTTAAAAACTTGGGTTAAAAAAACCTGCCTTTAAAAGCTACATCTAAAAACTTCGCAAAAATCCTTTAGATTTTGCTAAAAGTAAATAGTGCGTAAATGTTAGTTAAATCTTTCTTAAACAACCCTTAAATATTTTAAAACATAGTGAAAAAATGCAAAAAATTTGTGATTTTTACAAAAAAAAAAAAACGGCACAAAAATGAGCGAAAAATGAGGGGGTTTTTATGAAGCATTATGTGGGAAATATGGTGGAAATGTTTTTTGTATTGTTAGAAAAATCTGTAAGTGGTTTTTTATAAAAATCTGTTGTGTTTTTATCATTGGACAAATTTGCATTGCCGTCATTGCGAGCGATTAGATTTTTGCATTTGTGCAGAATCTAATGCGTGGCAATCTATTGCTTCTGTATTGTCTTTTAGATTGCTACACTCACTGCGTTCGCTCGCAATGACTGCGCGAGCGTAGATTGCCACGCAAGTCTTGCGACTTGCTCGCAATGACAGAAGCAGAATCCTTGTCCGTAATGACGGAAGTTTCTTTGTCATATTGAGGCTTCGTTTTTGGCTTGTCATATTGAGCGCGAAATATCTCTGTTTGAGTTTTGAAGTTTATAGATACTTCGTTTTGCTTAAGTATGACAAAATTTGTTATAGATTGCCACGCGTTGCGTTGCAACGCTCGCAATGACAAAAGTAGAGTCGTTGCTCGCAATGATGAGATATTTCGCTTGCGCTCAATATGACAAAAATCTTTTGTGGATTGCCACGAATCTAGTCTTTTTAACAAAAGCCTAGATTCTCGCAATGACACCCACCCCCTTAATCCCCCTCCGCAAGGGAGGTGGAAATTCTCTCATTGCCACTCGGATTTTTTACAAATCCACTCACAATGACGGCGGTGTAGTCCAAAGATACCCGCCCAAAACCCCTCGCTTGTGGGAGGAATTTGGGGTGGGTTTTGCCCCCCGCTTCCCTTAGTGTGATGTGCGTTAATGGGTGGTTTTGTCATTGTGAGAATCTTGCGCAAAGATTTTGTAATTTTCTTAAAAATTGCAAAATCTTTTGCAATCCATACCTTTTATCGTTAGCGTGAGTTTTGTGCGTTTGTGTTGTTTTGCAAAACGAAATTGTATTAGATTTTGTGCTATTTTTGTGGGCATATAAGCCCTCTATTCTCCGCTCATCGCTTCGCTTTGGGCGTGGGTGATAAGCGGGTCGATGACAGAATCCAAATTGCCAGAGAGCATAATCTCCTCCAAACTATACAGCGTAAGGTTAATTCTATGGTCGGTTAGGCGGTTTTGCGGGTAGTTGTAAGTGCGGATTCGCTCGCTCCTATCGCCACTACCGACTTGCTCTTTGCGGTTTGCGCCCTCTGCTTTTGCTTTGTTTTCTAGCTCCATTTCATAGATTCGCGCTTTTAAAATCTTTAATGCTTTGTCTTTGTTTTTGTGCTGGGATTTTTCATCTTGCATAGAGACAGAAATCCCTGTGGGGATATGCGTTACGCGCACCGCCGAATCTGTGGTATTGACACTTTGTCCGCCGTGCCCACCACTGCGGAATACATCGATTTTTAAGTCATTTGGGTTGATATTTACCTCCACATCATCGACTTCGGGCATTATGGCAATCGTTACGGCAGAGGTGTGGATACGCCCTTGAGATTCTGTCTCGGGGACGCGTTGCACGCGATGCGTCCCGCCCTCAAATTTTAGCCTGCCATACACGCCCTCGCCCTTAATCAGCGCGATGACTTCTTTGTAGCCACCGACATTATTTTCGCTTGAGCTTATGATTTCGACTTTCCATTTGCGTAAATCAGCATAGCGACAATACGCCTTAAACAAGTCGCCCACGAAGATTCCCGCTTCATCGCCTCCCGTGCCTGCGCGGATTTCTAAAAATACATTTTTATTACCATTGGGGTCTTTGGGGATTAGCAGGATTTTGATTTGGGATTCTAATTGCTCTTTTGCGCTTTCTAGCGATTTTAGCTCATCTTTGGCGAGTTCGCCTAGCTCTTTGTCATCTAGCAGTGCTTTGTTTTGGCTGATAGATTCTAGGGTGGCGATGTAGGATTTTGCTTTTTGGGTGATTTCTTCTATGGAGGATTGCTCTTTGCTAAGCTCGGTTAGTAGTTTGACATCGCTTATGCTTGCAGAATCCGCTAACTTTTGGCTTATTTCCTCATAGCGTTTTATGATGGGTTTTAGCTTGTCAAGTAGCATTTAGAATGTCTCTAATATAAGATTCTGCATTTTGCGCATTCGCGCTCTAGCGATTGTCGTGGATATGGTGGCTTACGCGCTAAGTTTTTTGATTGCGCTATTTAGTCGGCTGACTTTTCTAGCGGCGGTATTTTTTTTCAAAATGCCTTTTGAGACAAATTTATGTAGCTCTTTGTTTGCCACTTTAAACGCCTCTTGGGCTTTTGTGATGTCTTTGCTAGCTATGCCCTCTCGCACGGATTTTATGATATTTTTGATTCTGGTGCGATAGTAGCGATTGCGCAAGGTGCGTGTCTGTGTCTGACGGATTCGTTTTTCTGCGGATTTATGGTTTGCCATAATATTGTCCTTTTGGAGTGAAAATTAAGTCGCGTATTTTACAGCAGTTTTGATTAAAATGAGTTTAATTGACTAAAAAACATTTCAAAAATCGTAGCAAAAATAGTGTAAGATTCTAAATATAAATCACAAAGACACATAGCAATAAACAAAAAAGGCAAAATCTAAGGAGCAAAAGTGGCAAAAATAGCAAAGCAAGCAAACCCCCTCAACGAAAATCCAAACGATAACAAAGAAAATTTTCACAAAAAGGTATTTGGCACTGATGGCGTGCGTGGCGAAGCAGGAGGGGTCATCACGCCTAGCCTTTGTTTGCGACTTGGCATAGCAGCGGGGCTATATTTTCACAATCAAAATTCTAAAGACTCGAAAGGTGAGCATAAAATCCCTCTAAGCAATAAAATCTTAGTCGGCAAAGATACGCGCCGAAGTGGCTATATGATAGAAAATGCCCTAGTTAGCGCGCTAACAAGCGTGGGATATGATGTCATACAGGTAGGTCCTATGCCTACGCCTGCTATCGCATTTCTCACGGCTGATATGCGCTGTGATGCGGGGATAATGATTTCGGCTAGCCACAATCCTTATGAAGATAATGGAATCAAATTTTTTGATAGATTTGGGCATAAGTTAGATGAGAGGGCAGAATCTAAGATTGAAGAGATTTTCCACTCATCAAATCTTGTAAATAATGCCTATAAAAAAGGCAGACAAATCGGTAGCTCAAAGCGCATAGATGATGTCATCGGGCGATATATCGTGCATATCAAAAATGCCTTTCCAAAAGAACTAACCCTGCAAGGGCTTAGAATCGTGCTAGATTGCGCTAATGGTGCGGCGTATAAAGTCGCGCCTACGATTTTCCGTGAGCTAGGCGCAGATGTCATCGTGCTAAATAATGAGCCAAATGGATTTAATATTAACGAGCAATGCGGGGCTATGCACCCACAAAATCTAGCAAAGGCGATTTTGCAATATCGTGGGGATATTGGTTTTGGGCTTGATGGCGATGCTGATAGGCTAGTGGTAGTCGATGACAAAGGAGGCATCATCGATGGGGACAATCTAATCGGTGCGCTTGCGTTTTATTTGCACTCTATAAACGAGCTAAATAGCCCTACGATAATCGCAACGCAAATGAGCAATCTAGCACTAGAAGAATACCTAAAATCGCATAATATCGAGCTAAAGAGGTGTGGGGTGGGAGATAAATATGTATTTGATGCGATGAAAAAATATCACACAAATTTTGGCGGGGAGCAAAGTGGGCATATTATTTTTAGTGATTATTCCACCACAGGAGATGGGCTACTAAGCGCGATACAAGTAATGGCACTTATTTTGCGCTCAAAGGGAAAATCTCACAAAATCTTACGCCCCTTTGAGCTATATCCACAAAAATTGTTAAATATCAAAGTCGCTTCAAAACCACCGCTAGAATCATTAAACGGCTATAAACAATTATATGAGAAAATCACAAAGGCAAATTTGCGTCCCCTTATCCGCTACTCTGGCACAGAAAATAAATTGCGCGTGTTGCTAGAGGGCAAAAGCGTAGAATCAATAGACAATCTAAGCAATGAAGTAGAGAGTTTTTTCAAAGGAGCATTAGGGTGAAAAATCCTCAAAATACGACATTTTTTTCATATCTCCCACCAAAATATCCACATAAAAGTCCGATAAAAAGCAAAATCTATGCGTTTTTTAAACTTATGTTGATTATTGCTGTGGTTATTTGCATTGACCAATTTGTAAAGGGGATTATTTTAGATGGTTTTCGCTTTAGTAGTGAAGTGATTTCTATCGTGCTAGTGCATAATGATGGCGTGGCGTTTTCTATGCTAGCAAATCTAGGCGAATACCTAAAATGGCTTCAAGTGGGATTTTTGCTAGCGATTTTATTATATTTGCTTTGCAATAGTGATGCGATGAGGAGGTATTTTTTAGGATTAGGATTGATAATGGGCGGGGGGATTTCAAATGTGATTGATAGGTTTATACACGGCGCGGTGGTGGATTTTGTGCATTGGCATTATGGATTTGAGTTTGCGATATTTAATGTCGCTGATGTCTGCATAGACGCGGGCGTAGCCGTGCTAATAATCCAATGGCTATGGCTAGATAAAAAACAAAATCAACAATAATTTAGACATAACAAATGTTTCAAACACTACAAACTTATCAATCTTGCAAAATCTAATGAACTTAGATATGTTTGTAGTCCAAAATTAAACCAAACAAGCCTATAATTAGACAATTAAAATGAAATGTCAAATGAAAATGATTTTGTTGCGCCTAGATAATTCGTGTTTCTTTTTTGGTGAGTCCGTTAATCAAAGTATTTTAGGTTTTGGTAGCGGTTTTTGTGTGTCGGTATTCGCGTTTGGAGCTTTTTGGTAAGTGAGTGTCTGCCGCCTGATAAAATCCTCCGACCTTATTTGTAGCTTGTAAAAGTGGGCTGCGCAAAGTTTAAGTAACGATTATTTGGGTGCGTTTATGATTTTGCACGAAAACGACAATATAAAATCAACCACAAAAGGCAAAAAATGTCAAATATAGATTCTACAAATCCTGCTAATTTATCTACTAATCTAGCGAAATCTAATCCCGCGAATAAAACAGATTTTGCAAAACAAGAATCCAAAAATCCACACCAAAAATCTAGCTTAAAATCTATCCTCATAGTCGGCAATGGTGGCAGAGAATACGCTATTGGAGAGCATTTAAAAAAAGATTTTCGTGTGGGGAAAATCTACTTTGCGCAAGGCAATGCAGGCACGCAAAATCTAGGGCAAAATATAGAGCTAAAAGAAAATGCTCAAATCGTGGATTTTTGCAAACAAAATCAAATCGATTGGGTTATCATAGGCGGGGAAAATGCGCTAGTAGCGGGGCTAAGCGATGATTTGCGTGCAAATGGCATAAAGGCTTTTGGACCTAGCAAAGAGGCTGCAAAGCTGGAGGGCTCAAAGGCGTTTATGAAAGATTTTTTAAGCGAGTTTGGAATCCCCACTGCGCGATATATCCAAACAAGCGATGTGCAAAAGGCACTAGATTTTGCACGCACGCTAAATCCACCAATCGTAGTCAAAGCTAGCGGGCTATGCGCGGGCAAAGGCGTGATAATCGCTCAAAGCTACGATAAAGCAAAATCTACGATAGAATCTATGCTGTGCGGGGATAGCTTTGGGGAGGCGGGCAAATGCGTGGTGGTGGAGGAATATTTGGAGGGCTATGAGCTATCTGTATTTGGGATTTGCGATGGGGAGGATTTTGTCCTGCTACCTGCCTGCCAAGACCATAAACAACTCTATGATGATGACAAAGGACCAAACACAGGCGGTATGGGGGCATACACGCCCACGCCACTTTGTGATGAGAAGCTACTAGGCAAGATAAAATCTAAGATTTTCTCCCCCACGCTAGATGGTATGAAAAAACGCGGTGCGCCTTTTTGTGGAGTGCTTTTTGCAGGCATAATGGTAGTAAAGCAAAATGGAAAGCTAGAGCCATATCTGCTAGAATTTAATGTCCGCTTTGGCGACCCAGAATGCGAAGTGCTTATGCCATTGCTAGAAACGCCATTGCTTGATATTTGCGAAGCGATAGAATCAAAAAATCTAAAAAATTTGCAAGTAAAATTTAGCGATAAACACTGCGTGGCTGTCGTGCTAGCAAGTCATAATTATCCCTTTGGCACTAGCACTCCACAGCCTATCAAAATCCTGCCATTTGATACAAATCTAGGAAGCGTGTGCTATGCGGGTGTAAGCAAAGATGGCACAAAATCTACCCAAATGCTAGCAAGCGGAGGGCGCGTAGCCCTAGCCGTAGGCATCGCAGATACTTTAAGCAAAGCTCAAAAAAACGCGTATAAAATCGCAGAATCTATCATATTTGAAGGTGCAATCTATCGCAAAGACATTGCAAACAAGGCGTTAAAAGGCATTGCAAAATAGCGATAAATACAAAGCCGATAGATTTTGCTACATTTGCAAAACAAAAACGCAAGACAAAGCAAAATCTAAAATCAAACAAAAGCAAGATTTTGCAAAATCATTTTTTCCAAAACACAAAAAAACACAAAAAACCACCACAAAGGACAATAATGAACGATGAACAAATCCAAGAGATACTTGATAGAGAGGATATACAGCTAGCAGGCATTGATAGGCGGTTTGTGGCGTTTGTGATAGATAGTTTGATAGTGAGTTTGGTAGTGTGTTTGCTAAATTTTGAGAGCTTAGAGCGCATAAGCCAAAGTATGCAATCAAATGACATAGAGCAAGTCATACTTGCTATGGGACCTATGCTGTGGCAAATGATAGTGCTAGATGTAGTTTATCAGTGGATTTTCGTGGCGTGGTATGGAGCGAGTGTGGGCAAAATCTTATGCAAAATCGAAGTGGTAAGCATAGATTTGCTAGATTCGCCAAGTGTTGGCAAGTCGTTTTTGCGTGCGCTATTGCGTGAATTTTCGCAAGTGGTGTATTATATCCCGTTTGTGTTTGCGCTAGGCGATAGCTTTAAACGCACGCTTTATGATAGGCTTTGCCAAAGTATCGTTATCCAAAAAAAGCGATAGATTTTGTGGTGTGGCATTTAGCGATGGGATTTTGTGCGTTTGGCGTGAGGGGGTGTGGCAGGGAAGCGTTTGGTAGAAATGGACGCGTTAGAAAAGGTTGCGGGGTTAGATTTTTTCTTTTGTGCGGTGTTTTTTTGGTAGCAAATGTGCTAGCAGATAGCTTTGATACGACAAATATGCGAGGGTTTAATCTTGGTGATGAAAGCCTAGCCCAAAGCCTAAAATCCCAAAGAAACGCGCAAGGACAAATACAAGACGCCACGCCAAATAAGCAAATAATACAAACTAAGACACAACGCGCAACAAAATCTAAAAAATACAAAAAATCCAAAACAACATACACAAAGCCACAGCGATACACAAAGCTAATCAAATCCAAAAAAAAGCAAAATGTGTTTAATGAGGATTTTAGCGATTTGGGAGAATCTAGGCTAGATTTTAGCGAGAATGCGCTAGAACATAAAGCAAATGAAACAAACCAAAATCCACAAAATCAAAATAGCACAAAATCCACCCCGCCACTCCCTATCACGCCCGCTTCCAAAACCGCCGCCAAAGAATACGACAAAGACAATCAACGCATTTTTGAGCTACTAGCCGATGAGGTAAAAAGCGAAAATAATATCGTATATGCCATCAATAATGCCGTGATGATAAACCCTGATTTATACACCATAGCCGATGTCATCAAATACGACTTAGAGCGCAAAAAAGTCTATGCAAGCGGAGATGTGAGAATCTATCGAGGGGAGAGTTTGCTTGTGCGGACGCATTCTGCTAGCTTTGAGCTAGATGACAAATACGGAATCATAGAGCCACTATATTTGCAAGACACCACTAGCGGAATGTGGGTAAATGCTACAAGTGCCACTAGCAAGCAAAATCTATATAGCTTCAAAAAAGCTACGATTTCAGGCTGTCAAGTGCAAAGCCCGATATGGCGTATAGAGGCTAGCTCTGGCTCATACAACGCCGATAAAGAGCGAATCTCTATGTGGAATCCACGCGTATATATTGGCGATGTGCCGATTTTTTATTTTCCATTTTTTACGATAGATACCAACCTAAACCGCAAAGCAGGGCTTTTGATGCCTTATTTTATCTCATCTAGCACGGAGGGTTTTATCTATGCCCAGCCTTATTTTGTGCCTGTAAAATCGTGGTTTGATATGACATTCACGCCACAGATTAGGACTTCGCGTGGCGTGGGGGGGCAGTTTGAGATGAGGTTTGTAGATAGCGCAAATGATAGGACTTATGCCGAAGCGGGCTATATGTATAATTTTGATTCTTACAAAGATAGATACAATATCAAAAACCGCGAAGTTTATGGATTTCGTTTTTTTCATCTAGGCAAGCAACCATTTCAAAAATATTTTAAACTAAAAAACGAGCTAGATAATGGAATCTATGTCAATATGGTGCATATGAACGATTTGGATTATTATCGTTTCGATAAGGCAAATAAACGAATCTATGACGCTACTTACGCTTCTAAGGCAAATTTTTACCTGCAAAGTGATAATCACTACTTTGGGATAAATATCAAATATTTTCTAAACCTCTCAAAGCTAAACAACGCTAGCACTTTTCAGTCTGTCCCAAACCTGCAATACCACAAATACACAAATTCTCTGTTTTGGAATTGGTTGCTTTATTCTATCGATTATCAAATGAAAAACACCATAAGAGCGCGTGGCTATGGCTATGTAGAAAACGCGCTAAAAATCCCCATCGGTTTTCAATTTTCGCTATTTAAAAAATATGTATCCATTGGATTTTGGAATGAATTTTATGCCGAAAATCTAGTGGTGCATTCTGCAAATAATAGCTATATGGGCGGAAGCGCGCTAGCAAATACTGCCCTAGCGAGCGAAGCTAGCCAAATCCCAAATGAACTAAAATATGGCAATATTTTTTCGGCAAATTATTCGCTATCGCTAAATACGGATTTATCGCGTAGTTTTAACAAAATCTTTCATACGATTCAGTTTGAGACACTTTTTAGCGGACCATATCCAAATGTCGCTTATACCGATGGGCTTTTTGATAGAAATATAAGCGGGGCTTTTTCTAGCATAAAAGCCGCAGGGCTAGGCAATCGTAGCAATGCTAATCTATCTCAAAATATCAATGCGGATTTTGCAAATACTTTTCCTTTTTTTATAAATGGTGCGTGGAGGTATTATGATGATATTTGGGACCCTAGCGGGATAAGCGCGTATAGCGTTTTGTCAAATACGCTAGATATGAAGCTAACGCAACATTTTATCACTAATAACGGCAGGCATATTTTTGATTGGAGAATCTTTCAAAAACTAAATTTTGATGAGCTAGAGCTAGAATCAAACCGCATAAATGGCAAAATAGAGACAAAAAATATCGCCAAACGCCCGCTAGAAAATCGCTTTAGCCTAACCCCCATAGATGGGCTAAATATCTCTACTAGCTTTTTTTATTCGTTTTATTACAATGCGTTGAGCGAAATCTCTGCTAGCCTTAGCTACAATGTAGGCTCTTTTAGCTCACTTATTTCGTATTATTTTAAAGATGGCGGGCTAAATCGCGGATATGATTTGACTTCCAACACGCTTACGACAAATACAGGGGCGCATTATCTGCGAGGGGTGCTATCCAAAGATTTTGGGGTTTTTGCCCTATCAGCGCAAGTGGGCTATGATGTGGAAAAAAACTTCTTGCTTGATTGGGATATTGGGATTTATAAAAATGTGCGTTGTTTTGGGATAGGATTGCGCTTTGTCAATCGCAGGCGTCCGATTTTGACAAATAATGAGAAAGAACCATTTTTTGTTCAAAATGATTATTTTGTCCGCATAGTGTTTAACTTTGTCCCGCTAGGTGGCAGTGGGCTATCGATGAGATTTTAGATTTTGGTATAATTTTGGCAAAATTTTTAAGTTAGCAAAAAGTTGGCAAAATCTATTAAAATCCTAAAAATCTCTAAAATTCTCAAAAAAAGGAACAACGACAATGCCAAGCAAAATCGCCCAAAAACACGCAAAATCTACTATCAAATCCGCTCCCAAACCAGCCCAAAAAGCACTAGATTCTAGCGCGGAATCTAAGCTAGATTTTATGCAAGATTTTAATCGAAATCTTAATGCGGATTTTAGGCAGGATTTTGGCAACGATAGCCAAAAAACGAGCAATGAAAAAACAAGTAGTGAAAAAATAAGTAGCGAAAAAACAAACGCAAAATCTAACGAAGACACAAAAAACAAAATCGAAAAAAGCGATAAAAATACTGCGCCAAATCCCACCGCAAATCTATCTAAAATCCAAAAAGACACAGCATTTGCCAAAGCAAAAATCTCCCCCAAAGACACCATAAAGCAGCTAAACAAGCAGGGCGCAAACTCACTAGGAAATCTCCCTAGCCAAACTCTCTCTAATCAAATCTTTATCCACCCGCATTTAGCCACAAAAAAAACATTTCTTTTTGCAAACCGCCAAGAAGCGTTTGACAAGCTGTATGATTGCTTTATCAACCAACATATTGATTCTAAGCAAAATCTTATTTTGGCTACGAGTTTTGATGGGCTATTTTTTGCGCATTCGCTAGCACACAAGCTAGAATCCAAACTTGACTTGCTTTTTAGCGCGCCTATTTTTGCTCCGATGAATGATGAGTGCGAAATCGCAAGCGTGAGCGAAAATATGGACATCGTGCTAAATGAAGAATTGATTGATAGTTTTGATATTACGCTTGATTATGTCTATGGCGAGGCTAGGCGGACTTATGAGGAAGTGCTTTTGCCTAGAATCTACAAATTCCGCAAAGGAACTACGCTTAGCGATTTGTCCCAAAAAGATATTTTTCTAATCGACCAAGGCGTGCAAAGCGGAATCACAATGAGCCTAGCGATAAAAACTTGTATCCAAAAAAAAGCAAAAAGCATATTTGTGCTAACGCCAGTCATCTCACGCGATGTCGCAGAACTGCTAAAACGGCATTGCGATACGCTAATTAGCGTGGATAGTGTGGATTATTTTGTAAGCACGGAGCATTATTATGAGAGTTTAGAGCATTTGAGCGAAGAAGAGGTGCTAAGCATTATGAGTGCGCACACCAAAATCGAAAAACAAAACAATGCAAAAGAAACTAAAAAAATCTAAAAAAAATCTAAGTTGTTTTTAGTGTTTTGCTTTTTTGGTGGATTTTGATTTAAGCAGATTTTGGTAAAAATCTTAAAAAAATCTTACACGAAGGGATTTTATGGAATTTTTAGCTTACCTAACCGATGGCAATGTAACGACATTTTTTTTATTGCTGTTGCGATTTAGCGCGATATTGGCGTTTTTTCCGTTTTTTGATTCCCAGCTTGTGCCTGTGAGCGTGCGCGGAGGCTTAGCGTTTTTTCTTACAATCGTATTTTTGCCATTAGCCCATTCCCCTGCGGTGATTACTAATCTACCTGATGTGCTTTATGCGGCGTTTATGGAAGTCGCGCTAGGATTTATGGCGTCTTTGTTGCTTCAAGTGGTGTTTAGCTCTCTTGCTATCGCGGGGGATACGATAAGTTTTTCTATGGGCATGACTATGGCGAGTGCCTATGACCCAAGCAGTGGCAACACCCGCCCCATCATTGCTCAAGTGCTTATCATCGCTGCGCTTACGCTTGCTTTGGTGCTAAATTTTCATCATTTAGTCTTGCAGTTTGTGGCGTATTCATTAAAGATTTTGCCATTAGGTGAGGTGGCTTTTTCGCCAAATGTCATAAACTACATTATCCGCGCATTTGGAGGAATGTTTGCGCTAGGGTTTGCGATGGCTTTCCCCGTGCTAGGCATTATTTTATTATCGGACATTGTCTTTGGTATGATTATGAAAACGCATTCGCAATTTAATCTTTTTTCCTTTGGATTCCCTATCAAAATCGGCATAGCACTTTGCGTGATAATCCTAATCGTCCCCGGGATTTTGTATCATTTCCGCACGGATTTGTATCAAGCATTTCAAGCAATGTCGCTTATTTTTGATTTGGATAGATGACGCAAAATCGCATAAAAACGCATTTGCAAATATGTTTATTTACGATGAGGTTGAAAATGTTGAAAAGTTTTTCAAGTAAGATTTTGTTTGGGATTTTTAAAAAAATCAACTCATTTCAAAAGGCGTGGCAAAATCTAACTCAAAATCTAGTAAAAAAATGGCAAAAATCTAACAAAAATATGGCGTTTTTATAAAAGCGTTTTTAAAATTTTTCGTTGATTTTGCTAAATGTTGATTTTTTTGTGATTTTGTGCTATGCCAAATCATCACTATCAAAAAACATACTCATTTTATCAGGTAGAAATTTTCTATCAAAAATCCATAAAATTTGGTTTTTTTCTTTGATTGTTGTTTTTTTGTTTTTAAGATTTTAGAGTATTTTTTGCATTTTTTGATTTTATTTATCAAAATCAAAAATCCACATATAAACTTCCACAAACTTCCACAAACCTCTAAAATACGCAAACAAAACCCCCACCAAAATCCGCCAATAAGCCAAATCCTTTACGCGTTTTTTTTTTTTTGTTATAATATTTTTTAACCAAAATCAAACTTCCAAAACCAAAACTGCAAGGGGTAGAAAATGTTTAAAACGGTCGCTTCTAAGATTTTGACTCTAGTCATAGGCATTTTTGTCGTGCTTATAGGGATTGTAAGCGTGGTAAATTATGTGCGCACTTCCAAATCCACCACGGATATTTTTAACGGCTTGCAACAGCTTATGCTCCACTCATCTTTCACTACGATAAATATCACAATGGGCATCGAAGCAGAACAGCATTTGCGAGAGCTATCAGCCCTGCTAGCAAATGTCGATAGAAACGACATTGTAGCCCAGCGCAAGATTTTGGCAAATTTAGCGAAATTTGTCCAATATGACGCGGCGTTTATCGTGTATGAAAATAGCGATGGGAAAATGATTTCAGGTATGCCAAAAAGCGATATAAACAAACTATCGCCATTCCCAGATGACGGGGATTTTGACTTCCGCACGCGAGGGTGGTATAAAGCTGCTAAAAACACAAAGAAATTTTTTGTAACCGCTCCGTATGAATCAAAAGTCGCGGGAATGGAAGCGACAATCTCTGCCACTGCGGCAATGCCATTTTTTCGCAATGGTAAGTTTGAGGGCGTGATTGCGGTGGATATTTCGGTGGGCGGATTTCAAGATAGGTTTAAAAATTTTTATCGAAAAGAATTGCCAAGCCTAAGAATCTTGCTTATAGATTCTGTGGGGGAGGTGTTTTCACACGCGGATTTAGACACCATAGGCAAGGATAAATTTAAGCCACTAGGCGAAAAAATCGTAAATCAAGCTAGCAAAAAGCCGATGGGAGAATTTCATACGACATTTTTAGGCATTGAAAAAATCGTTTTTTATGAGCAAATGCCATTTGGCTGGATAATCGCCGCAGAAGCAAACGAATCAGATTTGACAAAAGCTATCAATGAAAATTTTATCGCTTCAACCGTGCTTGCACTGCTTTTGCTAGGGTTTGGTGGGGCAGGGCTATTTTTTGCTATTAAGCATTTTTTCAAACCGCTTGGTGCGATACAGCAGGGGTTGCATAAATTTTTTGCATTTCTAAACTATGAGACAAAAGACGCCCCAAAATCGCTAAAACTAACAAGCCACGATGAATTTGGCATAATGAGTAGGGAAATCGATGAGGGCATAAAGCGCACGGAAAATATCATAAACAAAGATTCCGCGCTTGTCAAAGAAGTCGCAGATGTGGTAAATGAAGCAAAGCAGGGGCGATTTGGCAAGACTATCACGCTAAGCAGTCCAAATCCACAAACTAATTCTCTAAAAGATAGGCTAAATGAGATGAGTCAAACCCTCTCACAGCTAGTAGGACACAAGCTATCAAACGCCACGCAAGCTTTTGCAGCCTATCGCAAAAATGATTTTAGCACGCGCATAGAAAATCCACAAGGAATCGAAAGGGATATAAATCAGCTAGGGGATTCTATCACGGAGATGTTGAAGCATTCGGCTAGCTTTGCCAAAGAGCTAGGGGGAAAATCTAGCGAGCTAGAATCCTCAATGCAATCGCTAACTGAGCGCTCTCAAAAGCAAGCCACTTCGCTTGAAGAATCCGCTAGCGCGGTAGAGCAGATAAGCTCATCTATGCAAACAGTAAGCGAAAAAACCGATGAATGCACGCGACAAGCCGAAGACATAAAAAACATCGTAAGCGTGATAAAAGACATAGCAGAGCAGACAAACCTGCTAGCCCTAAATGCCGCTATCGAAGCAGCGCGGGCAGGGGAGCACGGGAGAGGCTTTGCGGTCGTGGCAGATGAGGTGCGAAAGCTAGCTGAGCGCACAGGGCACTCACTAGGCGAAATCGAAGCAAATGTCAATGTCCTAGTGCAGTCTGTAAATGAAATGAGCGAATCGATAAGCGAGCAAGCCACAGGACTAAGCCAAATCAATGAAACAATCGCCCAACTAGAATCCGTAACGCAAGAAAATGTCGAAGTAGTCCATACTACCAATGAAATCGCTAAACGCGTAAATGACATAGCTGATGAAATATTAGAAGATGTCAATAGCAAGAAGTTTTGATAGGGGGTTGTTATTTTTTTTTTTTTTTTGTTGCGGGGGTGGATTTTGTGTTTGTTATTTTTGGGCGTGATTTTGTGATTTTGTATTTGTTGTTTTTGAGTGTATTTTTGTGATTTGCGATTTTGTGAGCGATTAGAAAATCTGCTTAGAATCCGTTTTAGATTTTGCTTTGAATTTATTATGAAATATAGATTCTAGTGGGTGGGCGTCATTGTGCGAATCTGCGACCTGAACAAACATTGCAAATTCGTGGCAATCCAAAACACCGCTTTTCATCATTGCGAGAATCTAGGCTTTTGTTAAAAAGACTAGATTCGTGGCAATCCACAAAAGATTTTTGTCATATTGAGCGTTAGCAAAGTATCTCTAAACTTCTAAAACTCAAACAGAGATATTTCGCGCTCATGCGCTCAATATAAAAAAGAAAATCGTCATTGCGAGCGTTGCAACGCAACGCGTGGCAATCTATTTTGTCCATATTGCATTGTGGATTGCCACGCGGATTTTTTCAAATTCGCTCGCAATGACGAATAAACGCCTTGAGATACTTCGGTTTCTTGCGAAACCTCAGTATGACAATGTTTTTTTGCTTATGGATTGCCACGCGTGGCATAAGCCACGCTCGCAATGACGACAATGTAAAATCTTGCAATGGCAATGCAAATTCTCACAATGGCATTATTTTCCACTCCCTTACGGATTCGCACACTTCTTGTCCCTCCTCCTTTGCGGAGGGGGCTAGGGGGTGGGTAGATTTGTCATTGTGATAATTTATGAAATATTTAGCCCAATAAGGATTTTTATCATTGCGAGCGGATTTGTCAAAAACTCGTAATGAAGGAGGTTTTTGTCATATTGAGCGTTGGCGAAATATCTCTGTTTGAGTTTTGAAGTTTTGAGATACTTCGCTACGCTCAGTATGACAAGAGAATATTCTGTAATTGTAAGTAAGGATTCCACTTTCGTCATTGCGAGCAAGTCGCAAGACTTGCGTGGCAATCTACTTTGTGATAAAAACAAAATAGATTGCCACGCGTGGCATAAGCCACGCTCGCAATGACGAATCTACCCACCCCCTAGCCCCCTCCGCACGGAAGGGGGACAAAAGGCGAAATTCTCCACAAGGGGAGGGGGAATAATGCCGTCATTGTGAAAATTTGTATTGCCGTCATTGCGAGCAATTAGATTCTGCATTTTTGCAGAATCTAATGCGTGGCAATCTATTTTGTCTTTATTGCATTGTGGATTGCCACGAATTTACTTCGTAAATTCTCGCAATGACGAAAAATCCCCCTCCGCAAGGGATGGGGACTAAGAT
>NZ_JBSIUU010000037.1:0-15574 GCF_053654535.1 Helicobacter sp. T3_23-1056
TTTTTTTTTTTTGAGGGGGTTTTTGTGTAGATTTCTGTGTGCTTTCGTCATTGCGAGCGGATTTTGAAAAAATCCGCGTGGCAATCTATTTTTTTGTCATTGCAAGCTATGTGCTTGCGTGATTTTGGCAATCTAGTTTTTTTTCATTGCAAATCGTGCTTGCAAGGCGTGGCAATCTATATTATTTTTTTGCAAAAAGCGTGTTTTTTACTTTTTCGTAGCGATAGATTGCCACGCATTATATTTTTTGCTAAAACGCAAAAAAATAATGCTCGCAATGACAAAAAGAAAAATCCGCGTGGGATTCTAGCTTGCGTGGCTGTGGCAATCTAAAATCCCCTCCTCCCTTTGCGGAGGGGGTTAGGGGGTGGGTTTTTTGCCATTGCAAATCGTGCTTGCGTGTTTTGTGGCAAATCTAGTTTTTAAAAACGCTCTAGGCAGCTTTTGTGTGTCGTGAAATATCGCGCGCTAGCACATTTTGCAAAGAGTAGATATTTAGCAGTGCCATTTGGCTAGCTAGCAAGGTGGGTTCTGGCTTTTTTGCCCGTGCGTTGTTTTCTAAAAACGCTAGATTTTGTTCTTGCCTAGCGATATTTGCCGCTTCTTGTCTTAACGCTTCTTGTCTTAACGCTTCTTGTCTTGCCATCTCGGCTTGGTAGGCTCGCCGTTGTCGCTCTAGTTGTTCTCGTCTTTTTCGTTCTTGTTCTCGCGCTACAAAATACATCCAAAATCCCATTTTACTTCCTTTGTGTTGGTTTTAATCACGCATAAAAGGCGTTTTTTCTTGTGCCTTAGCGTGATTTTGTGCGTTTTTGTCTTGATTTATGCTAAAATCTTTTTGATTATCCTTTGAAAGTGTATTTACACCATTAGGACGATTGCCCTCGCGCTCTTGTGCGGAATGTGGCTGTGTAGAGGTTGTCCGCTCTACCAAAGGATAGTCATTACTTCTTTTTTGTAGTCTTTGATTATCTTTGTTGGCATTACTTGCTTTTGTGGCGTGTTGCACTCTTATTTTATCCCCAGCATAGTCTTTTTGTATCCCTATTTTTCCTAATTTTCCATTGTCTAGCATTTTGCCTATAAGCGCGATATTTGGCTGGTTATTTGTATAGAAAAACTGCGGATTTTGCTTTACTTCTTGGATAAGTTTATACACTTCGCTAGGCTTGCTAAACATTTTTGGGTGTTTTTCATATAGTTTTTGCAAATCCGCTTCAACTTCTTTGCTAGGGTGCAATCCTGCGACTTCGCGCACCCAGCTTTCTAAAGTGATTTTTGTGGTGTAGTCTGTTTTTGGTGGTGATGGATTTTGCTTTGTGCTAAATCCATCGCCTTTTATGGTGTTTTGCATATCTTGCCTTTGTGGATTTTGATTTGGCATTATAGCGTTATTTGTTGTGGTTTTTAGGGCTTGAGGGGTGTGTGGCGTGCTAGCGGGCATTGTCTGCGTGGCTTTGTTAGCTTTTGGGCTTGCGTTTTTGCTCACACTTTGTCCAGCCCCTTTGCTAGCTTTGCCAGCCTCTTTGCCAAAAGATTTTATGATAGATTCTATTGCCTTGCTAAAAACGCTCATAAACTCGCCTTTTTTCCAAAAATCTAACTCGCTAAAAATCTTTTTCCCTAAAATCTAGTTGCAAACTATCTCATATCGATTTTGCCATAGCTTCCTGCGCTTTGTTTTAGGGCTACTTGCCCTCCGCTTAAGCCAGCTTTTTCCCCTGTGCTTATGCTTGCTCCCCCTTTGTCATCGTTTTTGGCTAACGGGCTTTGTGGATTTTGCGCAGGATTTTGGCTAGGATTTTGTGGGCTTTGTGGATTTTGCGCTAGATTTTGCGCATTTGTGGCGATTAGCTCGGCTTGGGCTTGGTTTTTTGCTGCTTTTGCTTCTAGCTCTGCGATTCGTGCTTCTAGCTGTGCTAAGTTTAGCTCGGCTTGCTTTTGCTCTAGCGGGGCGTTTGCTTTGGCAGCTTCTTGCTTGCTTTGCTCCACTTGTGCTAGCAGTTCCTCGACATCGGCTACGATTGGGCTCTCAGTATCTTTTAGCATAAGCGGGAGCATACCTTGCAAGAGTTCGGGTTGCACTTGCCCAAAAGTTTTCATCATTTCAGCCCAGTGAGTAAATCGCTCCTCTCTGCCCTCTGCTTTTAGCGTGGTTTTAAAGATTAAATCAAATTTGCCTATTTTGATTTGGTTTGATTCATCGGTGTTTATGGCAAAAAATCGCTCGCCTACTTTTTTATCTACGATTCTAAAAACTTGCTCGGTGTCAAAATAATGCGTGATAAAATCTAATGCTTTTTCAAAAATAAGCCTATCCATATCATCACCGCTTTTGATAAAATCTTGTAAGCCCATAAGCCCTGCTTCTCGGCGTTGAGAGATGGCTACGCCACTTTGGCGATTGATTGCCACGCCTAAGGCTTCGTCATTTAGCCCGCTTAGGATTTTGGCTAGGTTTCGTTTTTCTGCGGTTTTTTGGCTTAGTTCGTTTATCGCTGCGTGGTGTTGGACAAATTCTAGCCGTTTTTCTTTTAAGCTCCCCTCGCGCAAAAATACTACGGCATTATCGCTCCCCGCCTGCCTTTTAAACTCATCGATATTATTAAAGCTCCCCTCCTCGACAAAAACCTTAAAACTCCCCATCATATTTATGATTTTGTTTTCGGCAAAATTTATATAATCTTGCAAGGGTTTAATGTCTCTAAACATTCCATACCATTGATTGTTTTCATCAATGTTGTATTTTGCGATGATAAAAGGATTTTCCCCGTTTTTAAAAGGGCTTATTTCATAGCTTAAAAGTTGGGATTTTTTCCAAATGTAGCGATTCCACGCGTTTTTTCTCTCGCCTTTTTCGTTTGTGTAGCTCTCATATATCCAGCTTTCCACCACTTCGGCGCGGTTTTCATCGGAGTTTGTAGCTTTTTCTAGCAAGATATTTTCCCCAAAAAGCGCGCGCGCTTGTGCTTCATCTATGTTTGTGATTTTGTGAAACCTGCGGGCGTCTTGGGCGTTTTTATCGGTGGAGTATTTATCGATTAAAAAACTATCGGCAGGCAAAGTCTTTATGTCTATGATTTTGTCTTTGCCATCTTTTTTTACCCAGAGTTCGCATACCGCCATACCAAACATCAAATCTTTATCGCGCTTTATGATTTCTTTGTCAAAATTATTTTGTTGGCTAAAAACTTTTAGTATGTCATTTAGCAAGTTTGCTAAAGGCTTGTCCTCCTCTTGACGCCCGCTTACTTTGATTTCTTGGAGGCTTTGGGTTTTGTAGCCCAAAATCTTATCTACAATCATTTTATAAATGTTTTCTACTAAAGGCATTTGCCCTCGTGCGCGGATTTCGTGGTAGATTTCTAAAGGCAGTTGGTTGCCGTGATAGTAGGTTTTTGCCTCTTTGTATTCTTGTATGCTTAGCTCGCTAGCTCTTTGGTCAGCCAAAAACATAGATTCAAGCTGTGTGATGCTAAATTTTGGCAGGGGTTTTGGTGTGGCTTTGGCTGTGGTTTTGCTTGCTAGCTCGGCTTTTAGTCGCTTAAATATTTGCATTTTACGCCTTTTTTTGTGGTGTTTTTTGTGGTTTTTTTGTGTTTTTTGTGGTGGTTTGTCATTGCCCGTGCTTGCACGGCGTGGCAATCTAGCTTTTTGTCATTGCGAGCCGTGCTTGTGTGGCGTGGCAATCTAGTTTTTAGATTTTTTCACTCTTTTTTTTGCGTGCGTGAAAAATATGCGTGGATTTTAGGCAAAAAGTCGCGTAAAAATAAAGTGGCTAGCTTTTGCGTGCTAGTTTTGGCTAGAATCTTGGCTAGATTCTGCATCTTGTAGATTTTTTAGCCTTGCTTGTAGCTCATAAAATGTTGTTTGTGCTTCTTGCAGTGCTTGTTTTGTGGCTTGAGTAGGCAGGCTTGCTTCATAATATTCTTTCATAATTTCTGTATAAGGCAAATTCATCATTTCTATAATGATTTCATCTTGCTTTAGGTATTTTTCTAGCATTTTTTGCTGTGTTTTTAGGGTGGATTCTAGCTCGTTTATTTGTGTTGTTAGATTTTGTATGTTTGATTCTAGGTTGTTTATTTCTTGTTGCAGGGTTGCTTTTTGTGTCTTGTCTTTTGTAGATTTTAGCTCGGCTTTTTTGGATTCTAGGGTGGATTCTAGCTCGGTTTTAGACTTTATGGTAGATTCTAGCTCGGCTTGCGTGATTTTTATGCGTTTTTGTGCTATGTCTATTTTTGCATCGATTGTGGCTGAAATGATTTGATATTCATCTAGGATTTTATAGTATTGCTCTAGTGCGATTTTGTATTCTTGCTGGCGTGTGTGGTAGTTGTTTATAAGATTCCAGCTTGGCAAATTTGGCGGAGTGTATACAGGATTATTAAATTCTTCTTGCTCATATTTATAGCCACTAAAGCTGAAAAAAGTATCATAAAAAAGATATATCATATAAGGTGATAGATTTTCTATTCGTTTATACATAGCTTCATCAAGCCTTAAATTAAAATGATAGTATGTGTGCCCATCAATTTTATCTGTTTTTGTTATTGTAATAAAATCTCTTAATCGATATACTTTCGCGCTTGTGTTTAATGTAGCTACTCTGCTTCTTGCGATGGTTTTATCATTTAGAGAATTTATCTCGCTAAAAATTTTTACCTGTTTTAAGATAAATTGATAAAAACTATACCCCATTTTTATGTTGTCGCTTTTATCTACGCTTGCATACCATTCATTGTAGCTATTTTTGTATTCTTTGAGTATATGTGCTTTTGTGTGTCGTTCCCATTCACTTACTGCGTAGCTAGATTTTGTGCCACTGCTTTGTGCGCTTAGGGCATTTATGCTCATCGGGCATTCATACCTTAGCCCTTTGTTGTAGTTTTTTAGCTTATCTATCGCGTCTAGTTCCTCGATTTTCTTTTGTCTTGCGGTTATGTGATATTTGATTGCTTTTTGCATTATGTTGTTTATGGTTTTGTCATTTTCATCAAAACCTACTCCAAAGCTATTATGTGCTAATGCTTCAAAACAATGATTAAGCCTTAGTTGCCATTCATAGTATTGTTGATTTATTGCTTTTATCAAATCTTTTTTAGGTATCGCCTCCGTGCTAGCCAAAGGAAAATCAAATTCTAATAAATTACTCATAAAATTTACGCCACCTGCTAGCGTTACTTGGTTGCGATTTTGCGTAAGCTCATCGATAAATTCTTGGTTTTGTTGTCCTAAAAGTGCTTTGTTTGGGTCATAAGCGATAGTTGGACTAAATGTTTGGCTTCCAGCTTGTTGTGCGTTGTAAGCCTGTCCATTTGCAAACATTGCTTGAGAATCATAAATCAACATATTTGTGATTTGTGCTCTTTGTTTGGCTAATTTTTTAGCTTCAAATTCTGCGATTTGGGACGCGGTTTTTGCCGTTATTGCCTCTGCTTGTTTTATTTTGTATTGATTCCAGCTTTGCACCGACCAAGTGATACCTGTGGCTACAAATCCCATAAAAGCTGCTAAACCTGTAATCGTTATGGGTGCTAGCGTGCCTACGCTAGCGATAGTGGCGATGGCTGTAACAATAAAAATGGTATGTTCCCAAAAAGATAAACTAGCTGTTTTTTTGCAAGATTTCCAATAGGTTTCAGCCGCTCTTTCTAGCACGCGCCATAAGTCATATTCACTTATAGCTATGGGCTCATTTGGCAAAGAATACGCCTCCAAAATCTCCCTCCATCCGCACGCTTTCTTTTTTTCATCAAATCCTCCATAATCATATCCATAATATATTTTATGTTTATATTCCGCACGGCATTCTTTGTGTGTCTTTGTGCCACTCCATAAAGTAGCATTGAAAAATCCTAAAAAATCATTTTGTGCGTTTTTTGAGCATTCGTTGTTTGCGTGGTTGTTGTGTAGCCTTGATAGGTGTGTAGATTGTTTAAAATCCTTAGAATCCCTAACATTATAAGCCCCTTGCCTAGCGCGTGGCGTGTAGGCAAAATCCACTCCATCATAATGCAAAGAATAAACCCTGCCATTATTTGATTGCGGTGGGAATTGATGAGAGCCTGCCATTTTATTGCCTTGTAAATGAGGTTTTTTCTTGCAAAAACTCGCCTTGTGTTTGTGGGGATTTTGTGCTAAAATTGCTTTGATTATCTTTTAAACGCGTTTTTTCGCCATCGGTCGTTGGCAACGCACTTTTTGTGTTAGTTTGCTGTGTAGAGTTTGACCTCTCTACTAAAGGATAATCACTCTTTTTTAGTAGCCTTGTAAATGGGGTTTTTTTGGCAGAATCTAAGGCTTGATTTTTGCTAGTTTTTGGGGTAGAATTTTGTTTGTGGCTAGGTAAAAGCAAATTTTTGCCAGCGCGACCATCTGAGCTATTTTTTAGTATGTCAGTGTGTGAGGGATTGTCGCTCCTCACTACCTCGCCACGCTCTCTCTTGCTAAGGTTATGCGCTCTTTTGTTTCCTGCACTACTTTTTAGTATATGTCCTATTTTTCCTGCATTTTCCCCGCTTTTTATGATTCCTATTTCCCCAAATTTGCCATTTTCTAAAAACTTGCCTACAATAGACATATCACGCTTAATGTCGCCTTGTTGATAAAAATGCGTGGGGTTGTCTTTGATTTGTTTTATAGCCCTAAAAACTTGCCCCCGTGTGTGAAATTGCTCGGGGTGCGTGTTTTTTAGGATTTCCAAATTTGCGCGGATTTGTTCTTTTTCTAGTCTTGCTAGCTCTTTTGTTTGTGGCGTGATTGTTGAGTGGATTTCATATTTTTGTGGTTTTTGGGTGTTTTTTTGCATTACAAAGCCTTTGCCTTGTAGCTCGGCTTTGTGTGCGGGCGTGGATTTTTGCGCAGGCGTGGCGTGTGGCGTGCTAGCGGGCTTTGTCTGCGTGGCTTTGCTAGATTGTTTTGTGGAGGTTTTGGCTAGATTTTGCCAAAATGTCATTATATTTTTAGATAAAACTTGCATTTTTTGCCTTTATTGCCTTGTAAATGAGGTTTTGGGGGTAGAATCTAGGGGATTTTGCAAGTTTGCTTCTTTTATTTTTGCTTCTTGTGATTTTGTTTTTTGCAAATTGATTTCTTGTAATTTTGGGTTTTTAAATTCAAAAATTTTGTCTTTTGGTAGATTTCTATTGCTGTAAAATGTTATAATTTCCTCGCTAGCAGAGGCAGGGAGTGTGTCTGTTCTGCTAGTTTTTATATCATTGACTACTGCCCTAAACTTCTCGCCTTTATCGTTTTTCCTTTCATAAATTCTGCTTCCGTTTTTGTCTATGTGCGGGTCGCCGTGCTTGTTGATATAGTTTCGTATATTTTTACCTAGATTTGCGACTTCATCGGGCGTGATATAGCCTTGTTGCTTAGAATCTGTGCTGTGTTTGATTCTTATGTGTTTTCCCCCCTTAAAACGATTTCCCCCAGCGTAAGCTATCGCGCTTTCGATTGATTCTAAATCTTTGTAAATCATTGTGGCATTTTTGCCATTATAAGTTACATTATAAATCCCGCGTTGTTCTTTGTGGATTTGCTTTTGTGCGGGCGTGCTAGCGGGCTTTGTCTGCGTGGCTTTGCTAGATTTTAGGCTTGCGTTTTTGCTCGCGCTTTGTCCAGCTTTTTGTCCAGCTTCTTTGCCAAAAGATTTTATGATAGATTCTATTGCCTTGCTAAAAACGCTCATTGCTAAAAAATCCTTGTTTTTTGATTTTGCGTTGATTTTTAGGCTAGATTTTAGGCTTTTTTGGGGGATTTTTGCAAGTGGTTAAAAAGCCACCTTTTTTTGCGTGTAAAAATATGCCAAAATAGCAAAATCTTAAAAAAAGGCGGTGCATTATGTTTTTTGCTGGTATGAGTTGCGGGGTTTTGATGGTAGTTGTTGTTGCGATTTTGTTAAAATAGCCTAAATTTTTCACAAAGGATAAAAGATGGATTTTTTGGCGTTTTTGGCTAGCAGGGAGGCTGTAGAATTTTATGCAGGGTTTATTTGTGGGCTTATTGTGGGGTTTTGTCTTGTTTTTGTGTTTTTAAAAAATCTTGTCGCTAGCCTAAAATCTATTATGCAAGAAATAAGGCTAGAGAGAGAATCGCTAGCAAAATATAAAAAAGATTTGAGAGAGTATGAGGCTATTTTGGAGGCTACAGAGGCTCAAAAAGAGGCTTTTGGCAATAAAAATTAGCTTAAAAACAAACAAAGCACAATGCCAAACAAAGCCCCTAAAAAGAAAGAAATGCACGCTAAAAATTCCACTTAAATATCCTTAAATATCTCTCACTTCAAGCCTTATGATGTCGCTTACCCACTCGCCTAGCTCATTTTTTGCTTCAAAGATTATGTTTTGATAGCCCTCGCGCTCTTGGCTATAAAGCATCGTCTTGCCTAAAATGATTTGCCCATTTTCTTGTGCGTTTTCGTTGCGCGAGGCGATGAGTGCTTTTAGCTCATTTTCTTGGGTTGTGGCTAGATTTTGGTTTGTGGCTTTTTGCTTTTCTAGCTCGGTTATGGCTTTTTGGATTTTGGTTTTTTCGTCCTCTTTGGTGGAGGTGGCTAGGGCGGTTTTGTTTTGTGTGATTTGGCTTGTGGCTAGATTTATGGCGTTGCGTGTGGATTTTAGCTCGGCTTTTTTGGCTACGATTTCAGGCGTAGCATAATCAATCCTTGCGACTTCTTGCCCAAACCTAAATCTAGCGTTTTCTTGGCTAAAAATGCTAAAACCTAAAAGCTGGATTCGCTCTTTTGTTTGGATTTCAAGGCGGGGCGTGTGGATAAAAACTTCGCGCACAGCGTCTTTGCTATCGATTAGCCCATCGGCTTTGTCTTTTAGCGCGTCTAAAAGTGTATCATAAGCGTTTGGATTGCCGATGTGCTCGCCTATGGCTTTGATAGTTAGCAAGATTTCGGTTTGTAGTTCTTTGGTTAGGCTAGATACATTACTTGCATTGCCCAGCGTATTCATATACGCCACTAAGGCGTTGCATTTGTTGATATTTGCATTGTCGCGGACGCCTAAAATCATACATTCTGCTTGCACGATAGACTTTAGTGCTTCTGCCATCGTAAAAGCCGCTTCGCTTTTGGCTTTTAGCGTGGCTAGTTCGATTTCTTGGCGTGTTTTTTCGATATTTAGGCTTAGCTCTCTATCTTTGTATTCTAAATCCTCTAGCTTTAGGCTAGATTCTAAGCTAAGTTTAGCTAGCTCACTGCCTGTGAAATTGCTATCTTTTAGCTTTTTTGCGACTTGGATAAAGTTGCCTATAAACCTTACAACATTCACTTTTTAGCCTTTTGTGCGTGATTTTGCGTGTGTTTTTGTGCGTTTTTTTATGCTTTTTGGGCGTGATTTTGGGCTTTTAGCTTCGCAAAAAGCTCGTTTCTTTATTTTCTAGCCCTAAGCTACTCCCTCCGCTTATACCTGCAGAGTCGCTTATGCTACCGATAGTCCCGCTTATGCCCTGCGTGCTTGGAGTAGTCTCACTTAGCGCGCTTGCGCTTATTTCCCCAGCTTTTTCTTGGGCTTTTTGGTTGTCGTTGTATTTTTGCTTCTCAAAGTCAAGCTGTTTGTTTGCTTGCTCCATTTGTTTGTTGGTTTTATCCATATCGTTTTTCATCTGCTTTGCTTGCATTCCTGCGCTTATGCCAGCACTTACTAGCGACATTGCCCCGCTTATCGCACCGCTAATGACTGCGCCTAAGCCAGCACTTATGACAAAGCACCTAAAATCTAAAAGCCTGTGTAAAAACACTAAAAAATAACAATGAAACATTGTTGCCTCCTGTTTGTTTGTGGATTTTTTTCGTTTTTGTTTTTAGTCGCGCTCAAACGCGGTTTTTTCTTGCTCGGCATTTTGCTCGCCCTCGCTAGATTCGCCCTCGTTTTTATTTGCGCTTGGGTCGTGCCATTGCCTATTGCCAAAGACAGCCTGCTGTGCTCCGCGTGCTTCATCGCGCGCATCTAGCCTCTCTTTCTCGCGCTTGTTGTAGCGGTCGTTTTCGGTTTGTTGCTGTTGTGCGGCTAATTCATACATTTTGTTTTGCATTTCCCATTGTTTTGCCATATTTGCATAGCTCATACCAGCATTTGCGATATTTACCGCGCTATCGATTCCAGCCAAAGTCCAGCCTGCGATATTTCGCGCTCTGTCGTCTTTTTGCTCGGGGGTTAGATTTTGGTTTTGATTGATTCCAAATTTTTGGGCTTGCTCATTATACGCCGCTTTTTGTGCGCGGTAGTTGCCAAAGCCCGCTCCGACTTGGTATTTTGGCTTTTGCAAATCATCAGCACTTTTTGCGTTTAGAATCGAATTTAGCCTATCTTGCCCGATTTGCTTATTTTTTTGGGCTAGGCTTAGTTTTTGTGTGTCTTGCGCGGGGTTTGGTGTTTTTAGATTTTGCAGGGTGTTTGCGCTTGAAGCATTTGTGCTAAAAGAGGGCATTTTTGAGTTTATCATTGTTGCTTGGCTTTGCGTGGCTGGGGAGTTTGCGTTGTTTAAAAAACTAAAATTTGTTGGCGTCATTGTTGCTTGTGTTGCTGTTTTCATTGTTTGTCCTTTGTGTTGGGTTTAGTTGCGTGTAAAGCTCGTTTGTGGATTTATGCCTAGTTTTTGGGCATAGTCAAAATAGCGTTTATCATTTTGCGTGATAACTTCGCCATTTCGTTTGATTTGTCCATTTTCAAACTTTATATGCACGCCACCACCTAGATTTACACTAGGGATTTGATTTTGTGGATTTTGCATTGCAAAACTTTGCTGATTTTGGGGATTTTTGGGATTTTGATTTTGTGCGTAAAACTCATTTTGCGCATTGTTTAGCTCGGCGCGATATTGTTCGCGCTGTTGCCTTAAAAACTCCCCATAATCACGCTTGCCGTTTTTGTAAGGTATATTTTGTCCCAGCTCTTTGGCAAAAATATCTACTTGATTTATATCATCATCTGTGAGTGGCTCTCCGCGCTCCATTTTCATCACTAGCGAATTGACAAACGCCTTTTGTTGCGGTCTGAAATTGTCTTGTTTATCCAAAATATCGCGCGAAGTTCGCTCGTTTGTGTTTTTTGCAGTTGCCCCGTAGTTCCACGCCTGCGCTCGCTCTAGGTTTGCCCCTGTGGTGTCGTATTTGCGTTGTTCAAAATCCATCTTTTCACGCGCTAAAGCGGTGTTTGTGTTGATTTCGTGTTCTTTTAGTGCCATTTCTTTGTCGGCGTGTGCCATTTTTTGCTTAAAAATCGCGCGTTCATCATCAGCCTTAAATTTCTCTCTAAACGCCGTTGTGGCGTTTGCTAGGCTTTGCGTGGCGTTGTTTCCTGCTTGGATTGCGTTTTGGGCAAATTGTGCGGCGTTGGTGGCATAGGTGCTACCTCCGCGCCCTGCTGTGATGTCGCCTCCGTGTGCTATACTCATTTTTAGCCTTTTTTGTGGGTTTTTTTGTGGTTTTTTTGTGCGTGCAAATTTTTTTATAAAAAATATGCGTGGATTTTAGGCAAAAAGTCGCGTAAAAATAAAGTGGCTAGATTTTTGGCTAAAATCTAGGATTTTGGCAAAAAATTTGATAAAGCGTTAATCCCAAAAAACAAATGATTAAAGCTATGCCTAAGTTTTCCATTTTAGTCCTCGCTAGCATTTTGGCTTGGATTTTGGCTAGCATTTTGGCTAGATAACGCGCTAGAATCGCTAGAGTAAGTTTTTAGCATATCTACTAGCCCATTGGCTAAATCATTGCAAGTTTGAATCTGCCTTTTTTCTAGCTCTGCGAATTTTTTAGCATTTTCCTTTTTTATTTTTTTGATTTCACCTTGATATTTTTCTAAATCCTCATTAGCCTTTTTGATTGCTAGATTTTGCTTCTCTAAGATTATATGCGTTTGGTGGAATTGTGCTTCGATTTGTGCCTTTTGCTTCAAATTCTCATCGTAGCTTTTTTGATAGTGTTTAAGCCCGATAAATGCACTTATCGCAAGCCCTGCCAAAATCGCACAGATTGTTAGTAGTAGCTTTGTAGTCCAGCCACTTGTAAAGCTAGATAGCGTTTTTGTGAGTAGATTTAGCATAAGCCTGCCTTTGTGTTAAATTTTATGATTTTTTTTAACATTATGCTTTTTTAGCGTAGTATCCCTTTGGCTTTGTATCTCGGCTTGTTCCTCATTTAGTTGGATTAGCGCATCGGTTACATAAGCCAAATGTTCCTTTAACTCTACATTTTCGCGTATTGTCATAATGTTAAAAGCTAGCGACATAAAAAGCAAGTAGATGGTAAGGCTTACTACAAATTGCTTTAGCTTCGTGTATTTTGGTTTGTAGAGTTTTTGCTCCAAATAGCTAGCCTCGCTGATTGCATTGTAGCTAGATTTATAATCTTTGATAAAAAAGCCTTTTAGATTATTCCAAATATTTTTTAGAGTTTTCACTGCTCGCCTCCCTTGCGTAAAGATAGCAATTTTTGTGCGTAGTCTAATGCCTTGTCTATGCCTAAAAAGCTAACAAGTCCGCTTATAGCAAATTTTGTTAAATAGCTTAGATTTGTTGAATCTAGCACTGCATAAACAATCACGCAAATAACCATACTTGCGATTGTGTTGTAAAAAAAATCTCGCCAAGTTGCTTTATGTTTTGGGTCGTCATCGCGTTGAAAAAACTTTGCCAAACCTGCAAAGATTCCCAGCACAATGATGGGCGTTAATTCAAAATATAAGCCCTTAGCGATTATTGCTTCAATTTCACTCATTTTTCTCTCTTTTATTCCAAAAATCCAAACGCCTGCCCTAGCACAATGTAGGTAACCAAAAAGCTAAAAAAGCACAAAAACCAAAAGGCTTTATGTGCTAGCCAAAAAAGGCTTAACGCCCATTTTGGTAGGTTGCAATGATATTTCCCTATAATCCAAAATCGCAGTATAAAACACGCAATACGCAGTTTTTTTCTTGTCTTTCCGCTAAAAAAATGGCTAAAAAATTGACTAAAAAACCGCATTTTGTCCCCTTAGTCTTTGATTATTTCATTTACATTTAGCGTAATATTTTCAATCCCTAGCTTCTCAACTAACTTGAAAAAATCATAAATGCACTGCGTAGAATTGCCTATTTGTCCCTTTTTGTTTTCATAGTAGCCAAAAAGCAAACAGCCCTCCGTATCTTGCGGGCAGTTGCCTATGTGTATTAAGATTCTACGACTTGCAAATGATTCTAGCTCGGGCGTTTTTAGCCAAATCGCCTTATGCCTTGTTTTGTCTTTGTTGTAAAATTCTGGGTATTTTTTAGCTAGACTTGCATTGCGTGCAGAGTAAGTCCATTCTAGCTTATATTTGCGTGCGACAATTCTTTTATCTTGCTTCGGTGTATCAGTTGATTCCCCACCATTTTCACAACAAAAACAATCAAATAGTATATCTTTTGGCTTCTCATCATCATAAAGCACGACTTTTGATATTGTGCTAGATTCTTTAGGCTTGCTAGCATTACGCCCGCTTCCTGCGACATTTTCATATTCTTTGATTCTTGTTAGATTTAGCGTATATTTTGGCATTGTTTAGCCTTTTTTGCGGATTTTGCAGGGGGATTTTAGGCAAAAAGTCGCGTAAAAATAAAGTGGCTAGATTAAGCCACCTTGCAAAAACGCAAAATCTAGGGCAAAATCTATGCAAAAATCTAGCAAAAAAGGCTAAAAATGGCTATTTCAAACAAAAATGAAATACGGCTTTATTTTGAAACGCACGATTTAAGCCCTAAAGATGTGGCGAGTCGTTTTGGCGTGGCGTATCGCACCATCGCGCATTGGATAAAGATGGAGGGCTGGCAAAGGGCGTGCGCGCTAAAAAACATAAGCACGCAAAAAGTTCAGGTTGATTTGTTGCATAAAGAGTTTGGCTCGGCTATGAAAATCACGCACGACAAAATCAAAAACGATTTAAGCGCGGGGCTTAGCGGGGCGTATGCTAGTGAGCTAGATTCTGCGATAAAAAACGCAATGCTAGATGAGGCTAGCGAGGAGCTTTTGACAAAGGCTATGAGCGCGAAATTTTTACAAGAAAACGCGATTTCTGCTGCGCTTTTGGCAAAAAATGAAATGGTGCGAATGATAGCTAGCAGGACAAAAGAGGCTGACCCGCTGATTTTGGGAGCGGCTAAAGAGGTGGCTAAGCTGTTTTTAGAAATGAGCGAATCTTTGCACGGCAAAGGCGTAAATCAACTCATCGATGTGCAAAATGAGGAGGATTTAGAAAATCTAAGCACAGCGGAGCTAAAGGCTTTTATCGCGCAAAATAGTTAAAAATGTAAAAATTAGTTTTTTTGCGTTGCGTGATAGGCTTAAATAGAGTCTAAATTTTTATAAACCTCATTTCTATGCGCTATTTTTAGGGCTTTTATGATTAAATTTTCATCTTGTATTTTTACCAAAATGCGAAAATCCCCAGCACGATAACGCCATAAATCACTACCGCTCAAGGCTTTGCCTATTTCTCGCGGATTATCATTTAATACAGCTCGTTTTAATACATTTGCTATTTGTAAAAAACTTTGGGGGTTTGATTTTTTTATTTTTTGGATTTGTTTGTAGGCTTTTTTGCTAAAAACAACCTCATAGCGCATTTGTTTTAATCCTCAGGGAAGTGTGCGTTTTCGTGTTCTATTTGGGTTTTTTGGGCTTGGCTTAGTGGCGTATCCCATTCTTTTCCAAAAACCGCGCTTGCGCTATAAGAATCAGCAAGATTTTCTAGCCGTGATTTTGTGCAAACAAGCGCGATTATCTCGCTTATGCTTTTGTGGGTTTTGTTTGCAAAAATATCTAGCAAATCCGCTGTGTGATTATCGATTGTGATTTGTCTTTTTTTTGTCATAACGACAGCCTTTTTATTTTGGATTGTTTGGGATTATAACTTTTTTAGCCTTTTTTTGCAAGTTAAGCCACCAAAAAAGCGCGGGTTATTTTATCGTGGCTAAGTAGCTTTGCAGTGAGTTTATCTCTTGCAAGACTTTTATGCTGCTTGTAATTTGCGTTGGGGGGGGGGAGTGGGGATAAACTCGCTTTTTGTGCTAGAATCACTTTTGCTAGACTCGCTTTTTTCATCGCTTTTGTCTGTGTCGTTTTGGGTGTCTTTGTCGCTTGTGCTAGATTCGCTTTTGTCTTGGCTAGATTCTGTCTTGCTAGAATCGCCCTTGTCTTTGTTCTTGTCGCTTGGATTTTGGCTTGGATTTTCTTTTGGATTCTCAGTTTTTTCTGTGTCGCTATGCGCAAAAAGTCTATTTATCGCCTCTCTTGCGCTTGCTTCATCTAGTATGGAAAAACAATTAGTTGGGCAGGATTCTCTGCACGCTTGACAATCTACACATAATTCAGGCTCAACATAAATTAAACCTTTTTTTTCTTTTATCGCGTTAAAACTGCAGGCGGGGCACAGCTTTGGCATTGTATGCACTCTTCTTGTATGATGTAATGTGGCATTTTTACTCCTTTTTGTTGTGGTTTTGGTTTTAATCACGCATAAAAGGCGTTTTTTCTTGCAAAATCTCGCCTTTTGTTTGTGATTTTATATTGTTAGATTCTTGCAATTTTGGGTTTTTAAACTCAAAAA
>NZ_JBSIUU010000038.1:0-15385 GCF_053654535.1 Helicobacter sp. T3_23-1056
TATTGGCAAACATATCAATGATGACGCTGTTAAGGCAAAATTAAAGTATGATTTTTTGGGAGGTAAAATACAAACAGCTTTTGCTAAAGAGCCGAGTAGTTACATAAATACTTGTGCAGTTCGGGTAAGCTATACACTTAATAAAGCAGGGTTTTCCATAGAAAAATCACTTCTTGATAACGCAAAACACAATGAAGAGCATAAAGTTACTTTACAAAGCCAAAAAGAAGCTATACAAAAATATAATAGAATAGATAAAAACGGCTACTACTATATAACTAGTTCTATTGATATGGAAACATTTTTATGGATTAAATGGGGAGTTCCAGAATTGTTTAAGAAAAATATGAAAAACAAAGACGATAATATAAAATTTCTAAAAAAATTAAATGGATACAATCCCAAAAAACAAGGAATTATTACAATGAGAATTGCATTTGCCGATGCAAAAGGGCACACTACTTTATGGGATAAACAACATTTTGCAGATGATACAAATTTTTTAGACGAATACACAATTAAAAATGGTATAAGACAATTTAATCCATTAGTAACAGAAGCACATTTTTGGGAGCTATAAAATGCACAAATATATAATAATATTATTTATTTGTGCTATAAGCGTAAGTCAATCACACGATACTAGCATATTGCAATACAAACTATTTTTAACGCAAAAAGAATATGACACAACATTGCAAAATATGAAAAGAAAAGGTTTATTTCATTGTTTAAGCACTTTTAGAAGTGATGACAAAAATTTTGAAGATGCAGTTTTAGCTAAACAATACACATCTATTAGTAAGGTAATTTATCAGGCATTGTATAAACAATATCCGCAACTAACAAATACAAAAAATGGCTGGAATGCAGATAAAATAAGCAGTGTAGCGTTTGAATATATCAAAAGATTTGTAGAAGTAAATATACCGCTTATGATATATTATCAAACATATAAACCATATAATAAATTTTTAACTTCCATACAAACACAAAATAATATGGAATATCTTGATAGCTTTTTCAAGCAGCCAAACACAGAAAAAGCAACTTATTTTATTCCTTGTATGCAAATGTATGATTCCAAAGAATATCAAGATTATTTGATAAGAGTGATAAATTTTATTGTGTGTAAAAATTGCGATAAACACAAAAATAAAACAATATCAAATCAAACAACAATGATAAACAAAATTACTAATATAACAAAAATGCAAGGATTTGCACGATGTTTAGTGCATTATCAGCCCAACAATACAAAGCACAATTTTAACGATGGATACGATAAAATGCCAAGTGATATACAACAAGGATATTTTTTACTTGCTAATTTTTTATCCATTTATCATCACAAATATGATAAAGATAACATAGGCAATGAAGTGGATTTTTATATTAAACAAACTATGTCAAACATATTGACATACAACAAGACAATGTTTTATGTTATTGACTGCATAGAAATATACGAATCAAAAGAATACAACGCCGAAATTGAGCGAATCATCAAAAAATACTGCAAAGAATGCAAGTAAGGAATCTAAATGCCAACGCTAAATCCCCCGCTAGAATCTGACTCTATGGAATGCGCTCATAAAGGCAAAGTAGTGCTTCAATCAACCACAAAAGACACAATGTGTGTGCAAGATTCTAATGGTAATGACGCAGGAATGATAAGCCTAAGCGATTTAGCAAATGCTACCATTGTGGGCTGCACCAATAATATTGCAGGTGTGCCTAGCCATTGCACGAAATTAGTAAATATCCCAAATTCGATTTGCTCCATATTGCTAGAAATTGACAATCAAAAAATAGTCCTAGCCCAAGCCATCTCTCAAGTCATCACAGACAAAGGCTCACCGCTAATCCTACAAGGCGAACCAAAAGCAAAGGATATATTTGAGCTAGATGAGGATATAGCAGATTTTGATAACGCGCAGAATGGTAATGAAAACGCGGAATCTATAAGTAAATCTTGCCTAAAATCTAGTGAGGATTTAGACACAAAATCAAATGAGATTTTCACACCATTGCCACAAAGATACGCAAGCAATGATGATATGGCAATTTATGAGAATTTTATAAGCAACACAAAAAGACATACAACAAAAAAATATCCATTAGCACATAGCCCATTAGCAAACTTAATAGGACGGGCGGAATCTCAAAACAAATACACTATGTGCAATCACAAACAAATCAACTCTAAAGGAAAAGAATATTATGGTGCAAAAGATTTGAAAGAACTCACAATGCTACCATTAAGCACGATAATACAAAAACAACAAACAAAAGAAATATTTGCAGCTGGTAGATTTCAAGTTACTGATAATACTTTATTGGGTGCAAAAAATGCCTTAAATCTTAATGAAAATGATTTATTTAATGAGGAAATGCAAGATAGAATCTTTGAGGAATATTTGATTGACAAGAAACGACCCGATGTTATAAAATATCTTAAAGGAAATGGCAATATAGATAAAGCAGCTTATGCGTTAGCTATGGAATTTGCTTCAATAGGCGTAAAATATGGCTGGGAATTGGATAGTTATCCAAAAGGCAATAAACGCATTTCTAATGGCAAGCAATCTTTTTATGAAAATAAAGGAGGCAACAAAATGATAATTAGCTATGAAAGCATTATTCAAGCACTTAAAGAAACAAAAGAGCAAATGGGAGGATATTGATATGACAAAAGCAATTATTCGTTCATTTTTGGTGTTGTTGGTTATTTTTGCGGGTGTAGCGTATGGGGATTCAAAGGATTCAAAAGATTTGGGCGAATCTACCCAAAAATCCACGCAAGATTTACAAGAATGCAACTTCACAAGAGAATCTGCTCTCTATAATAAGTGGGCAAAAGATTGGAAAGGTAGGGAAGATGATGTATATTTTTACAAAGAAACACCTTACACGATAATGTATATGCTTGGAGAATGCGACATAAAGGGCTTGAGACTAATGCTTGATGAGCTTGGGAAGCGGGGATTTATCTCTATGCAGGCAAGTGGCGGAATGATTTTTTTGATTGTCGCTATTGAATCTGCAAAGGTAGAATCTGTAAAATTTCTGCTAGAAAATAAACTCACATATAAGGACAATGTAGCGCAGTATGAGGGTTTTATGATAGATGAAGTGTATTATGATGAAAATTATATTAAGCGGACGCCATTGCAATTTGCCACACAAAAGCTAAATGAAGCAAAATTTATCGATGATTCTAACGCTGTGCGAAATTATGAGAAAATTATTGAGATTTTAGAAAAATATAAAAGCGGGCGATGATTTGCAAAAATCATTTTTAAGTAAGGAATAAACAATGAAAAAACTAATAGCATTTATGATTTTAGCGTGTGGCGTGGTGTTTGGTGTGGAGGAAACCTACAAATCACTAGATGGCACGATAGAGATAAAAATTGATATATATCCGCTACCCATAAAATTAGAAATAATCCACAATGGCACTCCATTGCTTAAAGATAAAGTCGTAGAGTTTGGCGGAGCTTATAAATGTGAGCTGTGCTATAAAACGCGAATCTTTATCTATAATCCTGCTAATAAAAAAGCTCGGTGTGAAGTGTGGAGCTGGATAGACGAACCTATTGACAATGAGTTAGGCTGGTATGAGAAAGATGAGCCAAAAGTCAAGCGTATAACACTTCAAGTGCGGGAAGACAGATGCAAAATAATGTTTAACGACTTAAAAGACATTACAAAAGATGAGCAAGGAAATTATAGAAAATTTTTTATAACAGATAAGGAGCAAGACAAATGAATCTCTCACAACTATCACAAAAAATCATCGTCAAAAAGCCATCGATTTTGCAGGGCTTTGGGCTTAGCTTTGGGCTTGGTATGACATATTTTAGTTTGCTTGTGATTATCCCGCTAGTCGCGCTTTTTGCGTTTAGCTTTAAATTAGAGTGGGCAAAATTTGTAGAAATCATCAGCGATTCACAAGTGCTAAGTGCATTAAAATTCTCGCTCTCCACCGCACTCATCGCCGCGCTTATCAATCTCATTTTGGGATTTGTCGTGGCGTGGAGCTTGGCGCGATATGACTTTTTTGGCAAACGACTTTTAGAAGCCCTAATCGACTTGCCTTTCGCGCTCCCCACCGCCGTAGCGGGAATCGCAATCGCTTTTTTACTCTCAAGCAATGGTATCGTAGGCAAGGCATTTTTGGCAATCGGCGTGGATTTGGAGGGGCGCAGTTTTGTAGCCGTTGTCGTGGCGTTAGTGTTTGTGGGGATTCCCTTTGTGATTCGCACACTTGAACCTGTCATCAAAGATTTAGACAAAGAGAGTTTAGAAGCTGCAGGGAGCTTGGGAGCGAACTTTTATCAAAGTTTTTATTTTGTGATTTTGCCCTCTCTTATCCCCTCCGCGCTGATAGGATTTGCCCTAGCCTTTGCGCGGGGACTTGGCGAGTATGGCTCAGTGATTTTTGTCTCAAACAATATCCCATTTGAAAGTGAAATACTGCCACTTTTAATCGTAAAAAAGTTAGATTCGTTTGATTATTTGGGTGGAAGCGCGGTAGGTGTGCTAATGATAAGCGTGGCATTTGTGATTTTGCTTGCTATCAATCTTTTGGGGCAATGGAGGAAGCGCGTATGAATGGCAAAAATATGGCGCAAAAAAACGCGCAAATGATAAAAAACACAGAGCCAAAGGCGTTGCGCTACATTGGCATTGGCATTAGCTTTGCGTTTTTGGGCATTATGGTGGCGTTGCCTTTAATCATCGTCTTTGTGGAGGCATTTAGTGAGGGCGTGGGCGTGTATGTGGAGGCGTTGAGTGATGAATACACGATAAAAGCACTGCTTTTGACGCTTACTTGCGTTGTCATTGTCGTGCCGATAAATGCGATATTTGGGACTTTTATCGCTTATGCAATCGCAAAGTTTGAGTTTCGTGGCAAGTTTATACTCTCAAGTCTAATTGAGATTCCCTTTGCTGTTTCACCCGTCATCGTGGGGCTTTGCTTTGTGCTTTTGTTTGGCAATAGCGGATTTTTTGGCGAGATTTTAAACGCGTGGGATATAAAAATCATTTTTGCCATCCCCGCGATAATCCTAGCAAGCGCGTTTGTAACATTCCCCTTTGTCGCAAAAGAACTCATCGCACTAATGCAAGAGCAGGGCAAAGAGGAAGAGGAAGCCGCCATAAGTTTGGGGGCAAACGGGTGGCAGAGCTTTTTTAAGGTAACTTTGCCAAATATCAAATGGGGGCTTTTCTATGGTATCGTGCTGACAAATGCGCGGGTTATCGGCGAGTTTGGCGCGGTGGCTGTGGTAAAGCGGGAAAATCATCGGGCTTACTACCACGATGCCTTTATACATTGAGATTCTCTACAATGACTATCTCTACACGGCGGCGTTTGCGGTGGTAAGTGTGCTAACGCTACTTTCAATCATCGCGCTTATTTTGAAATGTATCATTGAGAAATATGAGAGAGCGTAAAAACGCGGAATCTAGTGGCATAAATCAGCGCAAGATTTTTTAAGATTGGCGCGAATCGAAAATGCACGAAATTTTTGCTAAAATCACATTTTAGTTTTCTAAAAGGACAAAAATGCAAAATAAGCCAAACAAAAAGCACTCTGTCTTGCTTGATTTGTATAATCATTGCGAAGCACAAAATGATTTTGTATTTCACAATGATTTAGTTAAAGATTACGCTAAAAAGCATAAATTTGGCAATCCATTTGACGCGACAAAGTTAGATTCTAGTGAGAAACTCCCGCGCTTTTTCATAGAAAATGACATTTGCCTTTTGCATTTGGGAAGCGGGAATCATAAATTTATCAAAGGCATAGACAAACTCTACCACACATTTGAGCCGATACAAGAGACTATCAAATGGAAATATAAAAAAAGTTTGCTAAATGAATACAACGATAGCGAAAGCAATATTTTAAGCGTGGCAAATAATCAGCGCATTTTGCACGATTTTTTGTTTGGTGCGGATTTGGAATTTGAAAATTTAGACATAAGCAAACGCCCCAAAACCTACTTCCCGCACCGCACAAAAGCCACGCTAAAATACACTTTTGAAAACGAAACAATACTCGCCCAAAATCAACAAATAGAAATCGATTTAACACTAGAATATAATAGCGTTATCGGCGTTTTTGAAGCAAAAAATGGCGAGCCAAAAGATTTTAATATTTATCAAATTTATCACCCATTTTTGTATTATCACAACTCAAATTTGCCGATAAAAAATATCGTTTGTTGCTACTTGGTGCGAAATGAAAATAGCTTAAAACTTTGGGCTTATACTTTTGAAAATCCGTTGCAACTTGATTCTATCAAATTTCTAAAATCAAAAGAATACATTTTGACAAGGGGCTAAAATGGAATGGAATAAAATCTACAATGACGATACGGTTAAAATCCTAAAATCCCTGCCAAATGATTGCTTGGATATGATTTGGGGGGATCCTGATTATAATGTCGGCATTGATTATAATGGAAGCAAATATACGCAAAAATGGGAGGATTATATCGCGTGGTATGCGGAGTTAGCGCAGGAATCTCTGCGAGTGCTAAAGCCTAGTGGCAATGCGTTTTTTATGAACTATCCCAAGCAAAATGCGTATTTGCGTGTGAAATGCCTTGATAGTTTAGCTTATGATGTGAGCGAATATGTGTGGGTGTATAACACAAATGTCGGGCATAGCAAACGGCGTCTCACTACCGCACACAGAAGCATTCTCCACGCTACAAAATCTAAAGACAACCATTTTTACAAAGACAATATCGCCCTGCCTTATCAAAACCCCACCGACAAACGCATAAAAGCGCGTATGGAGCGCGGAGAAAAGGGGCGAATGCCGTATTCGTGGTTTTATTTTGATTTAGTCAAAAATGTGAGTAAGGATAAAACCTTTCATTCTTGCCAAATCCCTGCGCCATTAGTAGAAATGTTTATCAAATCTTGCACGAACGAGGGAGATTGCGTGTTTGTGCTATTTGGTGGGAGTGGAGGGGAAATTTTATTATGTGAAAATCTCAAACGCAAATGGCTAAGCTGTGAGCTACATAAGCCCTATTTTGATATGATAAACGACAGACTAAAATCAAATGGTGTGATTAAAAATGAATTTAGATTGCCAAATTTTACACGCAAAAACTATGAAAATAGCGCAAATAAAGAGCCAAATAAAGAACAAAGTTTATTTGAAACCGCCTTATAAGATTCGCACGATTTGCGCGAATCGAAATCAAAATAATGGAGGGCAAAAAATGCAAAAATTACTTAGATTCATCGTTTTGCTAATTGCGTGTAGCGTATTTGCAAATGCAAAAAATGCAAATACATATTATTTTAGCAATAATAAGCTAAAACCGCAATGTGTGGATATTTTTATTTCGCTTGTCAAAGAGAGTAGCTTTGATTTTGCGATGTGGGCGAGTGGGTATAATAAAAGCGTGGAAGCCTTTAAAGATAGCGTGGCGTTTATGTTTGATAGCGTTGATGAGGGACATATTTTGGCAAAGCTATTTGTAGATAGCGATTCAAAAGAGTTTCAAGGCACAGGCACGATAGGCTGGGTAGAATATGATTTTGGCACAAAAACGCTTATTGATACTATGGAAGAAGTAGAGTTGCAATCCCTGCGCAATCTAGCCGATAAGTTACAATCGTGCGTGAAAAAATAATGGAGTTTAAAAAATGAAAAAGTTAAGCAAAATATTAGGATTAGCAATTATGGCAATTTTTAGCGCACAAGTGGCGTTCGCCGAGCCAAAGATTTTCACAGAAAAAGAAATACAAATACTCTCTAATATGAGTGAACAAGAAATCCTGCGCTACGAAGAATCGCGCTTTATAGATTTACTCAAAGATTGTAATAAATTTAACGAGGGCTATCGTGGCGATAAGACGGATTATCAAGTGCTCTTTGATGCCGTGATTGCGCACGATTATAAAAAAACACAAAAGCTACTTCGCTCTAAACTTGCGCCCAAATATGCTAAAGCATTCTGCCAACCTATGTCGTGCAAACAATGTGCCTTTTATGATGGAATCTTTAGTGGCTTTTTTGGGCAGGCTTACACACCACTAGGCATTGCGATTTTTTATAACGACATAAAAATGGCAGAGCTACTTATTGAAAATAAAAAAGCGCAAGGACAAAATGCACAAGAGATTTTTAATAACGATATTGTGATTAAAGCGGTGGAATTTGGCTATGAAGCGATGTTTAGGTTTCTTTTGTCTCAGGGAATGAGTCCAAACACGCTGGATAAAGAGTTTTCCCCACTGTGGCGTGTGGCATATTTGGGGCGCAGAGATTTGGTTATGATTTTGCTAGAAAATGGCGCAGAGATTGACTTTGTGGATTTTTATAATAACGACACCGCGCTTAGTATCGCTATTAGTAAGAGACATTATGACATTGCAGAGTTGCTGATAAAGCAAGGCGCAAATGTCAATGGCGTCCTAAATGGGGATAGAAAAAGTAATCCACCGCTTTTTGAAGCGGTAAAAAATGGCGATAAAAATATGGCTACATTTTTGCTAAAAAATGGTGCAAATATCAATGCTGCAAATGATTCTAGGAAGAGTGTGCTAATGCAAAGCTGGGATGTTGAGATAAATGAGTGGCTCATAAAGCAAGGTGCAAATGTGAATCTAAAAGATAATGAGGGCAATACTGCGCTTATAAGAGCGGTGATAGATAATTGTGAGGATTTATCATATCATTATTATGGGGAAGAGGGCGTAGAGAATGTAGGGCGATATGATATTGCAAGATTGTTTATCAAAAAAGGCGCAAATCCAAACGCGCAAAATAACAAGGGGCAAAGCGCGATTGCAATCGCCAGAAAATGCAAAGATAGCAAAATGCTACAAATCCTAAATGGCAAAAATCTTAAATATGAATTTCGCTAAAATCACGCTTTAAAAAATAATGCAGATTCAAAAGGACATAAAATAAAAAAGTTAAGTTTGGCAATTTTAATTGTCGTGGCGCTGTGGCGTTGGGTGTGGGTATAAACGCGAAAATTCTAAGCATAAACCAAAGCGATTCGCATTCGCTAGACTCCGCGCTCAAAGGCAATGCAATCGATTCGCTACTTGTCTAAAAAAGCGATAGAGTGCTAAAAGTGTTGGCAAAAGATTCTACAAATGGCGAAATCTATGTCGCCAAAACCTACCATATCGCGCTAGGTGGCAATCCGCAAGGGCACAAAGCGCAAGAGGGCGATAGCAAGACGCCTGAGGGAGAATATCTCATCGATAGCAAAAATCCCAAATCGCGCTTTTTTCTCAACTTAGGCATTTCTTACCCAAATCGCGCGGATTTGGCAGAAGCAAAGGCGCGTGGCGTGAGTGCTGGTGGGGATATAAAGATTCACGGATTGCGTAATGGGCTTGGATTTTTGGGGAAGTTAAGCTATGTGGCGGGTGATTGGACAGATGGCTGTATCGCGGTGCTAAATGATGAAATCAAAGAATTGTATGAGAGTGTCAAAGTCGGCACAAAGATTATGATTGTGCCATAAATCTAGCGTGAATTTGCAATTTAGATTCGCGTGGAGTTGGTGTGAATCTAAAAGGGTGTGCGAATCTAAATGCACAAATTTTTCGCTAAAATTGTGTCTTTAAAATTTAAATTTTAAACGGAGCGTGAGGAATGCGAAATGTAAGCAAAATATTAGGATTAGCAGTGGTGGCGATTGTATGTAGTGCGTGTTATGACGAAGCAGCAACACATAGCAAAACAACAACGCAAAGCGAAATAACAACGCAAAAAAGCAAAGAATCGTTACAATCTTTATGCGAATCCACCAACGACATAGCCGCTTGCTTTGAGCTAAAAAAGAGAGAGTTGAGTGAGATAAATGAGCCATTGCCTGTCGTTTTGCAGGATTTTATGGAGGATTTTTGGGATATGTGTGATAGATTTAGCTCCATTGTCCCACAATCTTGCGATGAGCGCGACAAAACAGCACAGCGATATATCCGCGCAGTGCTAGCATTGCCAAAAGAGAAAAAAGGCTCTTATTATGTGCAAGAGCTTAATTCACTCTCTCGCCTAACAGGTTCTTCTTTAAATCCGAAAATCTTGCAAATGGCTTCATCAGCGCGAGATGAGATTATCGCCGAATATGAAAAAGATTGCAACGCAAATGACGCTCAAAGCTGTGCTAGGCTGACTTCTTCTTACTATGGCTTGTTGTTGAGTTGGGATATTGACTATATAGAAGTTGTGCGCTCTTATGATGGAGAGGTTCATAAAATCTATGCGCCCAGATTTCAAGCCGTAGCACAAAAGGCTTGTGAGCTAGGAGACGCTCGCAGCTGTATGAATGGAGCAGCCTTTTATTATTTTTATAAACCAAAGCAAGATTATGCGGTGGCAAGGGGATTTGGCAAAGAACTGCATTTAATGCTTAAAAATGCCAAAATTCAAGGCAAACTTGACATAAAAGACGCGAATTATCTAGCCACTTTAGCGCGGATAGAAGCCAATCTTGATGACAAAAATGACAAAGAGGAGCGAAAGCAAACTATGCTTGATTATTTTAAGGCTGGTTGTGATGATTTGCAAAGTGGCGTGGTGTGCGACAAATTTGCCAAAGCCTATGATGATAATGAGGAATCGTATTATGTGAGTTATAATATGCCTGAGCTTATCAACCAAAAACAAGCCCTGCATTATTATGACAAGGCGTGTGCTTTGGGCGTGGGCTGTGTGCATTTGGCACAAATATATCTTTGGGGAGGCTATGTGGGCGGTAAAGATGTAAGGCGGGATTTAGCCAAAGCAAAGCACTACTTTACTAAGGATTGCGAAAACTCGTGCCGTTATGAATCTGGGATAGATAAGTGCGCAAGTGTGGGTTGTCGCATAAAACAAATGAGCTTAAAAGAACTTGAAAATTTAGATGAGAGTATTTTTAACTAAAATTTATCAATATGGAATTTTTAATATTATGTTTTATTATTTTTGTTGTCGCTGGGGCTTGGACGCTTTACACACAAGGGCGAAGCGCAAAGATTTTGCTTGGCATTTTTTGGGGCATTTGGCTTTGCATTTTTGACAACGCGCTATTTGAGGTATTTTTACTTGCACCACTCAATGAGATACGATTAAAAGAGTTTTTTGCTTTATCATTTGCGATAATACTTTGTATCGTGGGTTTGGCAAGTCTTATTTTGCATAAAAGATTCCCAAATTTTTGGCTTTTTTATCCTTATGTGTGCTTTTTTGTCGGCATTGTGGCGTCTAATATTTGGGATTTGTTTAATGAAGCACCGCGCAACAAAGGCACTTATGTTGATGATGATGAAATCTATCTCTGGCGCACACTAGCGGGGCTTTTTGTGGTATTAAGTTTGGCTGGACTTTACACACTTTTTAAGCGCAAAAAACTCATCTGCACACTTATTTTTGTGGTGATTTGTGTGCTATGGGCGTGGAATTTTGTGCATTTTATCGCTTAAATTTCGCGCTATTGTAAGTCGCCTTAAACGAAACACAACGCAAAATCCACAAAACAATAATCC
Source organism: Helicobacter sp. T3_23-1056 (assembly GCF_053654535.1). Taxonomy (NCBI): domain Bacteria; kingdom Pseudomonadati; phylum Campylobacterota; class Epsilonproteobacteria; order Campylobacterales; family Helicobacteraceae; genus Helicobacter; species Helicobacter sp. T3_23-1056. The sequence continues at coordinate 11,531 of NZ_JBSIUU010000038.1, forward strand.
AAAATCGCCACAAATCTAGCCAAAACAAAAAATATAAATTTGCTATAATTCGCGTGAATCGAAATCAAAATAATGGAGTTTAAAAAATGCAAAATGCAAGCAAAATAGTAAAAATCATAGCGTTTGTAGCCTTTGTATATGGGGGACAGCTCTTTGGTGATGATAGATTTGAATATGGTTTTAGATTTGATACTTGGTCTGCAGGTAGGTGGACAGATGAGTTAAAGAAAAGCACGCCCATTAAAAACAACACCAAAGGCAAATTACAAGAGACAAAATGCAAAAGCAAAGAGGATTTAGATGAAGGTTTCACTTGCTTTGATGGCGAAATAGAAGTTAGCGGTATGTTAGTGCGCAATGACGATGATGGGAGGATTGATAAACCATTGTATTTTATCTTAGATAAGAACTTTCACTTACCTGCTAAGTGGGTTGGCGAGCCCGTTTCAGCTAGTGTGGTTTTGCTGAATGCTGATAATGCGCTTTTGCCACAGCCATTGCAAAAGCGCATTTTAGGTGGTGTAGGTATAAGGGCAAAAATCAAAATAAAGGATTATAAATATTTGCATAAATATAGCTATATGAACAATGATTTATATGTAAAAGCTACGCTTATAGAGGCTACACCCTTTGAAAATGCAGAATATATACACTCTTCTTATGTGCTACACCCTAATGAATTTGAGGGTTGTGTGGGTAGCCTTGAATGCGACAGTTGCGTTTATGTCGGTAAATGGGCTTTTTATAAAAGTGGTGGTCAAAATAATCTGCTTGTAATGCACTACAACTCCAAAGATAGCTTTGTGAATCTGCGCGAGAAGCCAAATGGCAAGATTATCACCAAAATATATGCCAAAGATATGCGCTGTGGTAAAGAAAAAGGCAGGATTTATATTGTAGATGAAGACATTGAATCACAAGACCAGCTTATGGAGGGTAAAAATAAATGGGTAAAGGTGTTTTATCTGCCTACAATAGAAATAATAATAAATCAAAATCAGCAATATATCGATGTTAGCAAGGCAATTTTTGGCTATATCCACAGCTCACAGCTAAAAGTGTCGTGCAAATAAATTGGCTATAATTCGCGCGTGAATCCAAAACACGAATCTAAATCAAAAAATGGAGTGATAAAAAATGAAAAAGTTAAGTTTAGCAATTTTAGTGGTGGGGCTTTTAGCGCAAGTGGCGTTTGGGTATGATAAAGATTCAGCGTTGCCAAATAATTCGTATTATATCCCATATCAAAGCACAGAGACTCATTTTAAACACTCGCTAGAAAATCCAGCAAACCAAAGCTTTTGGCATAGATTTTTGATTGACTGCCCTAAAGATTCAAGCCAAGCGGAGTGCAAAAGACGCTTTGAGTCGGCAAAAAATCTCTTTTCGCCATTTGATAAATCATCTTGCAGCCGTGGCAGGCGTAAGGGAGATTCTTGCTGTTATTTTGCGCCATATACACAAGCTGGATATATAGTTAGACATTGCTTTTATCGTGCAAATAAGCCATTGCATATAAAGGGCAAAGTAACTTTATGGAGCGACCCATTCTCTAGCTATTATGGCTTTTTAGAATTTGAGCCTTATGATAAAAATTTAGATTTTTTAGCCAAAAAGAGAGTGGGATTTTTTGTGATGAATGATAGTGAGGGCTTTTTAAAATATACAAAATTTATCTATGATAATCTGCCAAAATGGTATCATCAAGGTTTAAGTGGTAGCATTAGCTTTGAGATAGAATTTGACTTTAATGTCGATGGTCGCATAAAAGGCACACGCACAGTAGGCGATATGATTGGCGATGTGAGCGAAGACCGCACTTCTATCGTGGATACAAAGGGTTTAGCTATGATAAGGTTGCAAAAATATTATGGTGGAGCTGATAATATTTTTTATGTCAATAATTTTACAATCAATAAAAAAATCAATGAAAATCCCTTTAATCCGCGATATTACGAGCAATATAGCATAAAACTCAAAACAAAAGATAGCTTTGTAAATCTACGCGATTCGCCAAATGGCAAGGTGTTAGCAAAAATCTATAAAAAGGATAAGTTTATTTTGGCGCATAATCATTGGCAATACACTTGCAATGGCGATGAAAGCGTCAAGATAAATGAGATAGAAGTAGAAAAGTGGAGTTGGCTAATTGATATGAATCTCTCAAAGATAATTGATTGGAAGCAAAAAGATTGGGCTACTAATGAAAGCGAAAAACTTTTAGCCAAACTCAAAAATCTTAAAAACCCCGATAAATGGGTGCGTGTGGTGTATTTCCCACCTAATGCAAAAAGCGCAAATGACGCGATTGTGGGCTATATACACAAATCACAGCTTGATGTGGCGGATTATGAGGCAGAGTGTGAGATATGATAAAATTTATAATGGAGCGATAAAAAGTGAAAAAATTAAGTTTGATATTTTTGGCAAGTATGTTGTGGGCGGATTTTGTGCCATTTGGCGAACAATGCACCTTTCAAAATGACACATTTTGGATAAAAATCATTGAGCTTTGTGGTGAGGGCGATATATCCTGCGATAAAGTCGCATATATCGGGCTAAATAAGCAAAGTGGCGAATTTATCACACTTAAAGGCAAGGCGATAACGGCTTTCAAATATGCTGGATATGAGTTTGTAAATCAAGGCTACACTTACCATATAACGCACGATGAGTCGCTAGTGATTTACAAAGGCGATAAACTTATACAAACAATGAAATTGCAGAGTTGCGAATAAAAGGAATGTAAAAATGAAAAAGTTAAGTTTAGTATTTTTAGTGGCGTTTGTGTCGATTGCGTTTGTAGCGTGTGGGGATTCAAAGGATTCACAAGATTCACAAGATTCACACGAATCACAAATGATAAATACTAACGATTCACAGAGCGAATCTAACGAATCTAGCGCAGATTCAAGTGCAAATTTAGACAAATCCGCACAAAAAGATTCGCACATAGATTTCATTGTAGATTGCGATAAGTGCGTGATTCGAATAATTGCTACTAATTATGAAATAGATAGATTTAAAAAAGAATGGGGAGAAGATGATTTTTATGTAATTGCAGATGACGCACATTGGTATGCTAATATGCTAGACGAATATCTTGAGGCAAACGGCATAGAAACCAAGTATATTTCACGAAATAGGGTGAATTACACAAATCTTATTTTTCCAAATGAAAGCATAGATATTGCAAGACTTGATTCGCTCTATGAATTTTATCTATACCAAAAAGGCAAAAAGCCCAAAGAGCTACAAGATACTGTGATGTTTGAAGATGAAATCAACGCATATTTTGGCATCACAAATCCAAAATATCCACAACAAGAATCTAGCGCAGATTCAGGCGATTCTAGCGCAAATCAAACGCCAAATTCTCTATGGCAAGGCAGATATACTTTGTCGCGTGAAGGATATATCGGGTGGATTGATATAATGCGTTGCGAGGGCGATTCGTGTGCCTTTGCTTATGAATCTAGCGCAGGGCAAAGCGTATGCAATATTAGTGGCAAAATCCGCCTTATAGATTCCGCTAATGCGCGAACAACGAGCATTATTAGCGATGGCGAGGATTTTAGTAGGTGTGAAGTGCAAATCACTAAAAATCCGCAAGGTATCACTCCAACGCGAGATAGGGCGATATTTGATTTTGATTGCTATGCAATGTGTGGGGATAACGCAGAATTTGAATGGGGCGATATTTATAAAAAGGATAAACAATGAAAAAGTTAAGTTTGGTAATTTTGGTGGCGTTTGTATCGATTGCATTTGTTGCGCGTGGGGATTCAAAGGATTTACAAGCTGAATCTAGCGTAGATTCACACGAATCACAAATATTAGATTCACAAGATTTGT
>NZ_JBSIUU010000039.1:0-12614 GCF_053654535.1 Helicobacter sp. T3_23-1056
GTGTCGGGGGGTTTGTGTGTTTTTGTCATTGCGAGCAAATGCGCTTGCGTGATTTGCGGTGTCGTGGGCTAGAATGTTTTGCAAAGATTGTATGTTTTTAAGCACAATTTCGCACACTAGCAGGCTTTTGCCTGTAATTTTCGTTGGTGGAGGTGGCGTAGGTGTCTGCAAATTATTTATTTTTTCAAACAATTTTGCTTGCTCGGCACAATAAAAATCATAAAGCTGTTTGAAATATTGGTAGTTGCCTTGTTGATTTGCTACGCCCTCAAACATACGCATTTGCCTTGCGTTTTGTTCTATTTCTTTTTGTGCTTGCAAAATAGCTTCGTATTCTTTTGGCAATGTGGGCTGGGGTGCTTTTTCATATTCTGCTTGTAGTGCATAAAGTCTCTCTAGTTCTGCTTTTAGTGAGCTATGTAGCCAACTTTGGCTCGGGTCTTGCAGTAATTTTTCTATGTTTTGGATTTTCTTTTTATACATTTTTGTCCTTTTGTTTTGTGGATTTTTTGTAAAAAATGCTATAATAACACAGCTTAGCAATAGTAGGGGAGGATCGCGTGTGCCCACCTCATATTGAGCTAGCTTTATCCATTCCTGCTTATAACACGCGATAGGCTTATGGAATGGAATTTAACTCTTCTAATTCTATGGTATAAATCCTATTTTTTCCTATTTTCTTTTCAAAAGCTGTGATTTTTGCTTGTGCTAGCTTTTTATTGATTTTTAATTCTGCTACAAGTCGATACACTTCCCAGCCTCTGCCCTTGTCATCAAGATGTTTGTTTTTTAGATAGGCATTTTCGTATAGCTCTTTTAGATTCTCTGCTGTTTTAAAATGCTCATCTCTGCTAAATCCATTTACTACGCTTTTATTCACTGCTTTAGGATTTGAGATTTTGTTAATCTCGTGTTGGGATATGCTTGCTTTTAACCCTGTGGCTTTGTTTATTAGCTCTGTATCTTTTATGCTTGCTAAAGCGGTGTTTAGCTCGCTTCTTAGTTCGCGTATATTTTGCGTGCTTTGCGTGATTATTGTGATAGATTCTGCCATTTGATTACCCTTAGCAAGTTTTTGATTTGACATTGTAGCTAAATTGCTTTGATTCTTAGTGTGCTTGGTTTTGATTCTCTCTAGCAAGGCTTTTGCTTTTGGGTTTCTATTGGCAAGTTTTTCTAGCCTTTTTGCGCTAGTTTGTAGTCCTTTGCTTGCTAGCGCACCGCTTGCAAAACCTAGCGCGAAATTCTGCGGGTTAAAGCCTTTTATGTCGCCGTTTTCATCATACTCTAGCCCTGCTATGCTTCCCCCTAGCACCCCTCCCCCTAAAGTCGCATTTGCGTGGTAAATGTTTGGATTGCTAGAATCAAATATCTTTTTCGCACAAAATCGCGCATAGCTTTTTACGATTTGTATCGATAAATAAAAAGCTATTTGTTTTTTTGTCATAAATTTGCGTGTAGCCAAAATCCTCTAATGCTTTGGCTTCGCTAAAAATTTTTCTTTCATTTTCTGGCTCTACGCCGCTTGGCACTTCATCGCTTTTGATAGCTTCTTTAAATATTCTATCTAGTTCATCTCTAAACTCTTTTTTACTCATCTAAAATCCTTTTTAGGTTTTTGAGTGTAGATTTTAGGCAAAAAGCGGAGGTAAAATAAAGTGGCTAGATTTTTTTTTTTGGGTTTTTGTCATTGTGAGCGGATTTTGCAAAATCCGCGTGGCAATCTATATGGTTAAAATCACAAAAAATGTTTTTTTTTTTTTTTTTTGAATTTGTAGAGTGTGGATTGCCACGAATTTACTTCGTAAATTCTCGCAATGACGGGGTGGTTTTGGATTGCCACGACTTGCTGTTGGTAAGTCTTGCAATGACGAATATTCCACTCTCATTGCGGAGGGGGCTAAGGGGTGGACAAATCCCAAAACATTGTCATTTCATTGTCATTGCGAGCAAAAATGAGTGTAAGCGAATTTTTGTGTGGCAATCTATAAAATCAAAATCACAAACAAAAAAATCCCAAAAAAAATATCAAAAAATATTAAAATCTATCAAAGATTTCAAAAGAATCATAAAAATTTCAAAAAAAAAGTAAAGAAAGAAAAAACAAAATAAAAGTCAAATAAAAATAAAATCAAAAGTCGCTAGGGAATCTTAAAAAGATTCCCTAGCATAGCGCAATCAAAGCCATAAAGCAAAGATATGAAGTAAAGATAAGAAGTAAGCTACAAAAAAAGCTATGAATCAAGTGCTAGATTCCTAGAAAAATCCTAGTTTATTGATTCCATAGCTTACAAGTAGGTTTTTGGTTTGCTGATAATGCTCTAGCACCATTTTGTGCGTTTCGCGTCCGATTCCGCTTTGTTTGTAGCCTCCAAAGGCTGCGTGTGCGGGGTATGCGTGGTAGCAGTTTGTCCATACGCGTCCTGCTTTTATGCCTCGTCCAAAGCGATATGCGCGGTTTATATCCCTTGTCCATACGCCACTGCCAAGCCCATAAATCGTGTCATTTGCGATTTGCAAAGCTTCTTTGTCGTCTTTGAAGGTTGTGAGGGCTAGCACGGGTCCAAAGATTTCTTCTTGGAAGATTCTCATTTTGTTATGCCCTTTGAAAATCGTAGGCTTTATGTAGCAGCCATTTGCTAGCTCGCCACCGCGATTGTCTCTCTCGCCACCGATTAGGCATTCTGCACCCTCTTTTTTGCCGATGTCTATGTAGTTTAGAATGGTTTTTATTTGATTTTCATCGACTTGCGCACCCATCATTGTTTCTGGGTCTAGAGGGTTGCCTAGCTTGATTGCTTCTACGCGTTTTAGCACTTTTTGGATAAATTTATCATAGATTTTCTCGCTCACAAGCGCGCGCGATGGGCAGGTGCAGACTTCGCCTTGATTGAAAGCAAAAAGCACAAGCCCTTCTATCGCTTTGTCGAAATACTCATCTTCAAAATCCGCAATATCTTCAAAGAAAATATTTGGCGATTTGCCCCCTAGCTCCAAAGTCGATGGGATAATATTTTCTGTGGCAAATTGCATTATTTGCCGTCCTACGCTTGTAGAGCCTGTGAAAGCGATTTTAGAGATTTTGGGGCTTGTGGCAAGCGTCTTGCCGATTTTGCCACCGCTTCCGTTGATGATATTTACCACGCCATCAGGGAGCAAATCCCCTATCACGCTAAATAGCACTAAAATGCTAGCAGGTGTGGGGCTAGCAGGTTTTATCACTATGCAATTCCCAGCTGCAAGTGCGGGGGCTAGCTTCCACGCTGCCATCAAAATAGGGAAATTCCAAGGGATAATCTGCCCCACAACCCCTAATGGCTCGTGGAAATGATATGCAATCATATCTTTGTCAATCTCGCTTATCGCGCCCTCTTGCGCCCTCAACGCGCCTGCAAAGTAGCGAAAATGGTCTGCTGCCAAAGGAATATCTGCGTTTAGCGTTTCGCGGATTGGCTTGCCATTATCCCAAGTCTCTGCGTGCGCGATTAGCTCCAAATTTTCTTCGATTCTATCAGCGATTTTTAGTAGGATTCTAGCGCGCTCTTGTGGGCTTGTGTCTGCCCATTTGTCTTTTGCTTTGTGTGCGGCATCAAGCGCGTTTTGTATGTCTTTGTCGCTTGAGAGAGGCACTTTGCATAGCACTTCGCCAGAGATTGGCGTCTTGTTTTCTACATATTGTCCATCCACAGGGGGGACCCATTTGCCACCGATATAGTTTTCGTATTGCTTGTCAAAGACATTTGCAATGGTTTTGTATTTGCTCATTTTGAGACTCCTTTTTAGGTAGATTTTCTAGGCAAGAAATGTTGCTTTTTGGCAATTTTGTTTTTGATACATTGCTTTTAGGGCAAAATTTCTAAAACCTAGTTAATGCAATATAACTCTCTAATGATAAATGATTTTATAATTAAAGCAAAAAAATATGGAAAAATTTTTGCGATTTGTTACAAAAAGTTGCGTTATGGATTTGGCATAGGTTTTGGTGCGTGATGATTCCCAAAAATACGCATAAAATGATACTTATAAAGCAAGAAAAAATGAGAATAAAAGCATTGCAGATTTTGCTTTTTTTGTTTTTTTAAAAAACGAAGTTGCTAGATTTTATTATGCAAAATTCTGCAAAATCTAGCTATTTTTTGTCGCTAAACCAGCCTTTGATTTTATGCAGTGCTTCTTCAAATACATTGCTATAAGGCTCGCCATCTACGCCAAAACTAGAATGCAGTTTTTGTGCTAGCTCTTTTTGCTCGGCATTTAGCGAAGTGGGGTAGGTGATTTTCACTTGGGCGATTAGCCTGCCTTTGCGCGAAGAATTTACCTCTTTGATTCCCTCATTTGCAAAGACAAATTGTTCTTTGTCTTTGGTATTTGGCGGGATATTTAGCTCTAGATTTTGCCCGCTTAGAGATGGGATATGGATTTTTGCGCCTAAAATGATTTGGGTAAAAAACACAGGCACTTCTATATATATGTCGCTTCCGTGTCGCAAAAAATGCTCATCTTCTTTGACATAAATCACTAGATACAAATCCCCCCTACGCCCGTTTTTTAGCTCATTGCCCTTGCCACTAGCGCGAAGCCTCATCTCATCATCGACCCCCGCAGGCACATCTATGTCAAATTCTTGCTTTTCTATGCTGTATCCCTCGCCATTGCAGGATTTGCAAGGATTTGTGATGACTTGCCCTGTGCCTTTGCACCTATGGCAAGTCTGTCCAAACGCCATAATGCCGTGCCTAGTGAAAATCTGTCCCCTACCTCCGCACTCTTTGCACTGCTCTTTTTTGCCTCCCTCGCTACCACTGCCATTGCATTGCTTGCAGGATTTTTTGTAATGTGTGGAGACTTTTTTCTTGCACCCAAAAACCGCTTCTTTGAAGCTCAAATCAAGTCGTTCGATAAAATCTGGGCTATATTTTTCATCGCTTCTTTGCCCCCTGCCACCTGTGCTAAATCCAAAAGCCTGCCCAAAAATACTCCCCAAATCATCAAAAATTGAGCTAAAATCTGTCCCGCTAAATCCAAATCCCTGTTGCTCTAGCCCGTCTTTGCCGTATTTATCATAGATTGCGCGTTTGTTATCATCGCTTAGCACTTCATAGGCTTCATTGATTTGCTTAAATTTTTCTTCAGCAGATTTGTCGTTTGGATTTCTATCGGGGTGGTATTTTAAAGCCATTTTGCGATATGCTTTTTTGATGACTTCTTTGTCCCCTGTGCGCTCAATCTCTAAAATCTCATAATAATCAAAACTCTCCATTTATGCTCCTATTATCGATAAAATCTATCCTAAAATCTAGCTTTATAAACTCGCTTTAAAACCATAAAATCTAGCCAAAATTTTAAGGTTTAAAACGCAATATTTAGTCCTAGATTTCCACCATAAGAATATAGATTTTGCGTGATTTTTCCATTTGCTTGCAAAAATAGCCTAACGCTAGGGCGCAACCTAAAATCTATCCCCACCAAAAGTAAGCCATAGCTACGATAGAGATTATCATTCATCATTATTTGTGCTCGCCCGTATTCATCGACATTTATCACGCGCAAAAGCGGGTCGTTTTTGTCTATGCCAATGGTTTGGAGAAAGCTAGGCGTAATGTAAAAATACACTTTGTCATCACCGATAAACTGCCTAAAATGCGCTCCTAGCTCAATGTGTGAATGTAGCGCGTAATTTGGCAAATCTAAGCCTTTTTTTTCGATACCAAAAAGACTAGCAATGCTAAACTTTGAAAAAGGCTCGATAAAGCCACCTTTGGTTTTTAGCGGGAAAACAAAGCCATAAGATGCTTCTACATTAGTCGTGCTAGAAGTGATGCCTTTTATAGAATCCAAATCAAAAAAGTTAAAACTTTGGGCAAGATGGGCTTTGATATGATGAGAATCGATAAAAAAATCTAAATACGCTCCAACGATTGCCGTGTGGGCTTTGGCAAGATTTGTGTTTTTGGCGTCATTATACACATAGCTTACAAATGCCCCTAGCCCGTATCGCTCGATTATGTTATCATAGCTAAGTCTTAGCCCGCCATAGTTTTGGGTTATGTGGCTTTGGCTTATGTATTGATTTTTTGCAGAATCTATATTTATTTGCCCGCCAAATGCGTTTAGATTTAGGTTGTGCTTGGTGTCAAATCGCGTGCTGTATCGAGGGATAAAAGTGGAGTAAGATTGCAATATGCTAGAATCTATCTGGCTAAAATCTTTAAATGGATTTAGATTTTGGGTGGGTTTTTGGGATTGCAGGGAATCTAGCACGGTGTTTTTAGCGGTGTTTGAGAGGGGATTTTGCAATGGATTTTGGCTTTGGTTTTGGGCTAGATTTTGTGCTATGCTTGGCAGTGGCAATGACATAACAAACGCCAAACAAGCGATACTAGCGGGGAATTTTAAGGTAAATTTAAATGTAGAAAAAGATAGGGGCATTAAAATCCTTATTGTTAAATTTGGGGCTAGATTTTGTTAAAATGTTTGCGTAAAAACTTGTGGGATTTTAGCAAAATATTATTTACAAAATCCATATAAAGATGCGCAAAAAACACGAAAATTATGAAAATAAAGCGTGAGATAAAGCGCGTAAATGCGTTTAAAAAGCGTGCGAAACAAGGCACAAAACAAAATCAACAAAATTAAGGAGAATCAAATGGGCTTTGAGATAAGTAGCAATGAAAAGGGGATAAAAGATTTTAGTTTGTGGTGTGATTTTATCGAGCGGGAGTTTTTGGAGCGTGATTTTAGCGCGCTTTTATCGCAGGGTAAATTTGTAGGGGCTACTAGCAATCCTAGCATTTTTGCTAGCGCGATTGGCAATTCTAGCGCGTATAAAAATGCGCTAGAAAAACTAAAAGGCAAAAGCGCGAAAGAAAAATACGAAGAGCTAGCCATAGCTGATATTGCGCTTGCAGCAGACAAGCTAGAGCCTTTGTATAGGGCGAATAAGGATTGTGGGTTTATAAGTATCGAGATAGACCCTCTGCTGTGCGATGATGTGGGCGCAAGCGTGAGTGAGGGGAGGCGACTATATGAGGCAATCGCAAAAGAAAATGTGATGATAAAAGTCCCTGCCACGCAAGCAGGATACGCCATAATGAGCGAGCTAGCAAAGGCTGGAATCCACATAAATGCCACGCTTGTTTTTAGCCAAGAGCAGGCTAGGGAGTGTGCGCGTGTGCTAGATAAAAATCTATGTGGGGAGGCTCGCGGTGTGATAAGCGTATTTGTCTCGCGCTTTGATAGCGTGGTGGATACAAGCGCGCAGGCGATGGCGATAAAATCTTGCTTTGTAGAATCGTTTGTAAAAGAGCTAGATTTTTTAGATTCTGCTAATTTGGCAAAATCTGCAAATTGCGCTAATTTGACTGATTCTGCTAGTTTGGCTAATGTGGCAAAAAATCTATCTTGCCCAGCACTTGGCGTGCTAAATGCTTTTGCCTGCTATGGCGAGATAGAGGAAGTGGGCAACCCACGCATTCGCACGCTTTTTGCCTCCACAGGCGCGAAGCTAGATGGGCTTAGCAAGGATTATTATATTACCAATCTGTTAGTCCCTCATAGTGTGAATACCGCGCCTTTAAGCACGATTGAGGCGTTTTGGGAATGTGCTAATAAACACGGAGGGTGCAAGAGGATTTTTTCGCCACTTTTAAGACAAAATGCCAAACAAGACGCGCTAGATTTTATCGCTAAGCTAAATCTAGGTGGCAAAAGCCTAAGCCAAATCCAAAACACACTTTTAGAAAACGGCTTGCAAGCATTTAAAGAAGCGTTTTGTCAAATGCTAAAAGGGCTAGAGTGAGAATCTAGTCAAAATCTTTATGTGCAAAATCTCTTGCGATAAAGAATCTTTTGCAGAATCTTTTTACGCAAAATCCTTTGCGCAAAAAGAATACTTCGCGCAACAAAGATTCTCTCGCGCAAAATCTAAAATCTTTTATTGCTATGTTTTGTAGCGTTTATGGCGTTATTGTGCGGGGATAAACGCGCTATCATTTGTCGTAAAGATTCTGTTTTTATACTGCACTTGGTTTGATTGGATTTGCTCATCAAAATATCGCTTAAATCCGCGCTCATATAGCGATAATCCAAACTCCACGCCGATACAAGTCGCATAACTTACCCAATCATACTGCAAGTCGCTATTTAGCAGTGTGGCGTATTCTTTTAGTCGTGTGTCGCTATCCCATATCGCATTGACTACAAAAAAGTTTTGTCTGCTTTGGGGGGTGCTAAGCTGCAAAATCGTGGGATTAAAATTTACTTGCGTGGATAAAAATCGCTTAGGCGTGCGCGTAGAATAGCGGATTTGGGATAGCAAAAGTCCGCTTTTAGAAGCAGAGGTGTTTAGCAAAAGATTTGCCCCTGCGAAATAAGCGGATTCTTGGGGGAGGATTTTGGTAAAATTTGAAGCGTCTTGATTGTTGATAGTGCGCTGTCGCAAAGGATTTAGATGATATGAGCTAAAAAGGCTTGTAAGATATGAGCCGATTTGGCTATCATCGCCGTATTCTACGATACGCGCATCTTGCATAAGCGGGAGTAGCATTTCAAGCTGTTCTTTGTAGCTAATCCCGCCAAAATATAGATTTCTAGGCGCGCTTTTTGAGATGCGCTCTTTGTTTATCGTGGGTATGTATGTGGGGTAAGAGATGCGCACGCTATCGATTAGGTTTTCTACGCCTTGTTGGCTAAGTATGGCGATGACTAGATGAAAATCTGATATGCGGTTATAATGTGTTTTTAGGTTGCGAGGGTTTTCATCGACACAATCAAACATTTCAAACTCATAATCTATCCCCCTAGCGATGAGATAGGCTAAAATCGTGTTTGAAATATTTACCGAATACCGCCCCACAAGCTGTTTTGGGATAAATAGCGCGACTCTAAACGCGCTTTTTTTGCTTTTTTTGAAGTTTTGCTCATAGTCGTATTCTAGGATTTCGCTATCTTGTTGGGTTTGCGTTGTCTTGGCGGATTGTGCGTCTGGGAGTAGGTGTTTTCTTAGTTGTGTAGATTTTGGTTTGTCTGCACAGCCTGTGAAAAACATAGCCATACAGCAACATAACGCTAAAAATCCAAATAAAATCTTTTTTGAAAAAAAAGGATTTTGATTGTTTGTCGTCGCGTGGTTTGCGTGGCGTGTGCGTGGCGTGAAGTGAGGTAGCATTTAGATTCTCCTTAAAGAGTGGTTTAGATAGATTTTGCAAAACTTCTCAAAATTTGCAAAAGTTTTTACAAAAAATTTGCCAAAAAGTTTGCAAAATAAAGATTTTGACAAGTTTGGCAATATTTTGCAAGTTTTGGCAAGCAAGACTTACAAGCTAGTAGATTTTGGTTTTGTTAGATTTTGCTAGATTTTAGCGTATAAACGCGCTTCAAATCCATTTCACACAAAATCCACTTAAAAACCGCTAATCATAGCATATTTTATCTAACCAATCTTTATCCAAAAATTTATCCCATACGGCGATAGCTTAACGCTTCTAGCAAATGCGATTTTTGGATAGAATCTTTGCCGTCCAAATCCGCTATGGTGCGGGCTAGTTTTTTTAGCTTTTGGATACTTCTATGAGATAGGCTAAATCTCTGCGAGGCTTGCAAAAGTAGCGTTTGGCTTGCTTCATCAAGTATGCAAAACTGCTCTATTTCTTTTTCATTTAGCTTGCCATTTAGGTGTTTTTGCCCGCGTTTGATTTGCATTGTAAATGCGCTAAATACGGCTTCTTGCATCGTTTTTGAGCTAATACTTGGCTTTGCATTTTGCTCATTTTCTTGCATTTGGATAAATATATCGATTCTATCCAAAAACGGCTCACTAAGCCTTGCTTTATAAGAAGCGATTTCTTTTTGGGAACAGCGACATTCTTTGCTTAGGCTTAGTAGATTCCCGCAGGGGCAGGGGTTTTGCGCCCCGATAAAAAGAAACGAAGTGGGGTAAGCGATTTTGCTATGCACGCGTGAGATGACTAGCTCATTATTTTCTAGTGGCTCGCGCAATGCTTCTAGCACTTCTTTTGCAAAATGAGGCAATTCATCAAAAAATAAGATTCCATTGTGTGCTAGGGCGATTTCGCCGGGCCTTGCTTCACTTTGCGTGGCTGAGCCTAAGATAGAGGATTTTGACGCGCTTTGGTGTGGGTTGCGAAATGGACGCAGGGGCGAGTAGTTTGCCTTTTGTCCGCTTAGGGTTTGGAGCTGGACACATTGCAAAATCTGGCTTAAATCCATCGGTGGCAAAATATAGCGCATTCGCTTTGCTATCATACTTTTGCCACAGCCAGGAGACCCCTCTAAGATGATATTGTGTAGCCCACTTGCTGCGATTAGGGCGGCTCTTTTGGCGATTTCTTGTCCCCTCACCTCGCTAAAATCGCTTTCAAAATCCTGTGCATAGTAAAAATCCTCTCCATTTATATGTAGCGAAGCAAAATCTAAGCTTTTTTGTGGGAGCGGTGCTAGGGTGGATTTTGCCTCCAAATCTTGCATTATCTCTAAAGCCTGTTTTAGCGAAGAGGCATAAAAAAGATGCAGATTTGGGATATGGCAAAATAGATTTTCACCTTCTTTTGGGACGATGACTTTGGCGTGTGGATAGCGCAGAGAAATCTCTAAAAGTAGCGGATAGATACTCTCACTATGGCGGATTTCTCCATCAAGCCCTAGCTCCCCAAACGCAAACCATTTTTGCTCATTTTCTAGTGCATTTGTCCCCTGCTTTTGCAGGGCGATAAGTAGCGCGATAGGCAAGTCAAAATGACTGCCAGATTTGGCAATGTCCGCAGGGGATAAATGCACTGCGATTTTTAGCGGGGGGAATGTGAAATCGATATGATTTAGGGCGGATTGGATTCTTTGCTTGCTTTCTTGTATGGCGTTGTTTGCAAGCCCTGTGATGACAAAGGCAGGCAATGCACGCACAAAAGTGGCTTGCACTTCGACTATCTCGCCGCCGATGCCATTTCGCGTGGCACATAGGATTTTATTTACCATTGACTAAGTTTTACCTTTTTTAAGATTTTTGTTTGAGGCTTTTATTTTAGGCAAAATGCGATTTTAAGTAGATTTTTTTTTGTTTAAACTCAACTTAAACGGCTATTAAGCAGTTGTTTTTTAGCTCAATCCAAATTTTAGCGGTTGATTTTGAATCAATCCAGCTTGAGCGGTTGATTTTTTAGCATTTTGTGCCAAGATTTTATAAAATCTTGTTGTTTAGGTTTTGTATTATATCCAAATTCTGCTTCTTTTTTACGCAGTAAGAAATTCTCTTTTTGCAAAGGTAGTAATTTTGTAAAGGTAGCATTTTTGTAAATGTCGCAATTTTGTAAAAGTGGCAATTTTGTAAATCGTGGTAAAAAATCCTATTTTGTCTTTTCTTTTTTTGTGTCATTTCTTTTTGTGTCATTCTTTTGGGTTTGCTTCATCAATGCAGTGTTTGCTTTTAAAAAACCTTGTTTGTTGCAGAGGTGTTTTTGTGTTAGTTTATTTGTAATTACTAGATTCTAGGATTTTTGTAAAAAAAGCCAGAATCGTGGCAATTCATATAGCCCCTCCCTTAGCACGAGGGACAAAATGGAGGTGGGTATTTTTATTTAAAAAAAGACATTTTGTCATTGCGAGCAATTAGATTTTGCGTTTTAGCAAAATCTAATGCGTGGCAATCCACTCTCCCATCGTCATTGCGAGCAAAACACAAGACTTGCGTGGCAATCTATCGTTATAAAATACCAAAAACACGATTTTTACAAAGCTAATAATATATATTGCCAAGCGGATTTTTCAACCCCGCTTGCAATGACGGATTTTGCTGTGTCATACCGAGCGAACGAAGTGGACGAAGTGTCCAAATGTTTGTGCAAAAATCGTGTTATGTAGCAATTTCACGCTATTTTGTAAATTTGCAAAGATTATCTAAACTTAAGTTCTCATAAAGGAATTTTGAAGTTGTGATTGCGACTATGACAAACAAATATATAAGGCTCAAGACAACTTAAGCGGTTGATTTTTTATCATTTTTGCACCAAGATTTTATACAAAACTTGCCCTTTAATTTTGGCATTATATAGTATGATATTTCTATATTTTTAGATTCCACTTTACTCACAGGTGGCATAGAATCCACTATGCCATATAGTGAATGTTTTTTTGGAGATTTAGATTTTAATGATTCACAAAACTCAAGTGATTCAAACAACGATTTAGACGAATCAAAACCTATTTATTATTTAGAATGTGATGAATCAGATTTAGATTCAAGCGATTCAAATAAATCTTATAAATCAAATTCACATTCACAAGATTCAAATGCAGATTCAAGCAATCAAAACAATAATTTAGATTCTAGCCATTCAAACAATTCCACCCAAACAAACAATAAAACAAAAATCTATCCTACAAATCAAACCCTCCAAGTTTTTCTAAACAACCATAGACTTACAATCTTAAATTATTCAATTTTAGATTCTAGTCTAAATATCAAACTAGAATGCAAAAGCAAAGAATCTAAAGCGATTCAACAAAATGAGCAAAACAAAAGAGACAAAGCACAGATACAATCTAGCACACCTAGCATTAGCACAGCATTTCTTTGTCCCATACTAGAATGCGATGAGCTAAAA
>NZ_JBSIUU010000040.1:0-12132 GCF_053654535.1 Helicobacter sp. T3_23-1056
GTAAGTTTGCTCCGTTTTCACTCTCTGTATCATCTAAAATCCTGCGCACAATGATTTTGTCTTGTTCTAAATCTATGCCAAACACTTTTTTTGCTTCGTTTTTATACTTGGCTAGATTTTCCCCGCTTAAGTGTTTGATAGCTTCGCCTCTGTGGTTTCCTGCGATTATTTCGCCATTTCGCGCGATGAGTGGTAGCCCATCATACTCCCCGATTTTGCCAAAAATCTTTAGCGGGTCAAAGTTATCTCTTATGTTTGCTATTTTGTCATCTTGTTTTACTTCGCGGGTTTGAAACCCTCCCGCTTCAAAGCTAGGCTTTAAGTCGTTTTTGTCGATGATGACAAACTCGGCTGGGTAAGTAATATCATCTAGTATTATGTGCGTGTCGGCTAGCTTTTGGTAGGGGACATCTTGCCCCATTTGCTCTGCTTTGATTTTTGCGCGTGCTTCTAGCGTGGTTTGCCCCTGTGATGCTTTTTGTGCTTCTAGGATTTTGTTTATTCGCTCTCTTTTCTCTGCCTCTTTTTTTGCGATATATTCGCTATCAGCTTGCTGTTTTTCTAGCAGGGCTTTTTGTTTTGCTTCTTTTTGTTCTTTGGCTAGCTCAAAGATTGATTTGTATGGGTTTTTTGGGACATCTTGCTGTGGGGCTTGCGATGTTGGATTATTTTTTGCTATACTTTCATTTTTTCCATTTAGTTGGTTTGTGGAGGTCGGCTTAGTAGCACTGCTATTTCCTCCCCAGCTGGTAAATTTGCCGATAAGGTCAGCACCTTTTAACACTTCATCTGCTTTTGCAATATCGTTTAACAAATATTCTGTATCTCTTGTCTTAAAATGTGTAATAAAAGTTTTGTCTTTGTCTTGTGTGATAAGCAAATAAAAAAATGGTTCGGCTTCGTTGTTTGTGCTAAATTTTTGTATATATTTTTGCTTTCCTGCGCTTGTATATTTTATGAGCGGGTCTAGCATTGTTTCTTGTAACAAACTAAAAAGCGCGTAGCGTTGTTTTTCATCGGGCTTGTCTATAAAATGCTTTTTTATATTTTCTACATTATCAAATTGGCTTAAAATATTTTCTAATTCATCTTGGTTTAATTCTGCGGGCATTTTTTGCGCAGGGGCGGATTCTAAGCTAGATTTTGGTTGTGGATTTTGTCCAAAATCTTTAAGCGTTTCATTGCTTGTTTGTGCTTGCTTAGCGGTGTGTAAAATCTCATCTTGTGCTTTATCGACTTGGTTGGTAATTTTGTTGATAATTTGTTTTGTGGGGTTGTCAAAATTTCCTCGTTTGATTTTCTCTTGCAATGTAAATTTTAGCTCGCTTACAGAGTGGGATTTTTCTAGTGCGCTACGCAAATGATAACGCAATGCTGCGCCACCGATTTTTTCATTAAAAGTTTGTGAAAATGGCACAAAGCTAGGGATATTTGGCATAAGTCTTATGATTTGGCTAAAAATAGCCTTTGTGGCTTGCATTTTTGCTGCGCCCTGTATCGTTGTGGCTATGCTTGAGCCGATTTTTTGCGTGGTGGAGGGTTTTATAGATTCTGCTATTAAGACATCATTTTTAAAAAGTTTATGATAGCCCTCCGCGATTTTTATAAAATCTTTTGCTAGCAAGGTGTCAAACTCGCCCTCTAAAAATTTTAGCCTTTCAAAAAATAGCGTAGAGTTAAACACTTGCAAATCTTTTTGCGTGGTAAGAGATGCGTTAAAAAGCTCGTTTAAGATTCCTATTTCAAACCGCTTTTTAGCTTCTTTGTCTAGGTTTTGGCTTAAGTGTTTAAAATTGCTTATTTCATCGCCTTGTCCTTGCAAAAACTTCAGCATAGAATCAAAACTTTTTTTATAGCTTGTTTGTGCGTCTCGTATTTTTAGCTTGTCAATATTTTTTAGCACGCTTTTCATATTGCCATAATCCGCTAAAGCCGTAGCAAAAAGTGTTTGTGCGTTTTTTGCCATCGCGGAGTTTTGCAAAAATATAGAATCAATGCCAGCTTTTATGTCTTGGCGTAAAATATCTTTTAAAGAATTATCAATATAGCTTTTAAAATTTGGGTCTTTTATGTCTTTGTAGTAGGCATTTAGCGTTTTTAGGGTGTTGTTAAGATTATCAAAGCTCACGCCTTTTGCATTGTAAATGTTGTTTTTGATAAATTGCAAAAAAGGTGCGCTCGTGTCGGCTAAAATCCCTCTTTGTGTTAAGCTGTTTTGTATTTCATCTAGCCTTGCTTGGCTTAAAGTTGTTTTATAGTTATCGTCATAAACCTTTTTTATGATGTTTTCCACCGCTTCGTTGTAAGAATCTTTTGTGCCTTGCTCATAAGCGTTAAAAACTTCTTTTATTTCGTTGTTTTTTAAGCCTAAATTTTCTAGTTGATTTTTTAGCTTGGCAGTGGTTTGGTTTAGTATGCTTTTTAGGTTTTGTTGGACTTGTGGGCTTTGGTTGGCAATTTCTGTTAAAAATGCTAGCAAATTGCCGCTTTCATCAGCTCGTATGGCGTTGATAAAAGCGGTTTGTTTTTGGCTTTGATTTTCTAGTGAAAAAATTTCTTGGATTTTGTTTGCAGCTTTTGTAAAACTATGCTCTTGCCCAAATTTTTGCGCGATAAAATCTGCGTTTTGGGGGGCGTTTTTGTGTCCTATGCGCAGATTTATGCCAAAATCTTGGCTAAAATCTTTTAAGGCTTTTATTTGCTCTGGCGTGTAGGTTTGTTTGATAAGATTTTCTACGGCTTTAGCGTTACCATCGATTGCACGCTTTGCAAAACCTAAAATGGGCGTGTATTCAACAACTTTGCCTAAAAAGTCTTTAGCACCCTGTGGCGTGAGGGATTTTGCGCCTTTTAGGGCGTATTTGCCAGCTTTTATCGCGCCCGCTACGGCTAAGTCCCCCGCTATGTTAAAAATCCCCTCGTGCAAGCCGTGCCGTAGATTTTCAGCAAAGTTTATTTTATTTTTCGTATAAATATCAGCTAAAGTCGCATCGATACTCCCCCCGACAAAAGCACCTAGCACACCACCACCGATAAGCCCTACTAGATTTTTGGTTGTTTTAAATCCTTTTGTGGCTCCTAGTATGCTGCCACCTATGCTAAAAGCATTTGATTTTAGCAAATTTGCAAAATTATCCAAAAAGCGCGTATTTACTTGGTATAAATACCCATCTTTTTCAAACAAAATATCCCCGCTTTTTTCATCGACATAGCCATCATCAAACCCGCTCATTATCGCTACGCCTTTGATTCCGTTATTAAATCTTGCTTTGTCTTTTTCTTTGCCCTCCGTGCTTCCAAAAATCAATGCTTTATAATCGCTTTTATTTTCTAGGGCGTGAATCGCGTCTTGGGCAAATTGTGGGATAACATTTTTGGCTTCGTATTTCATAAGCCATTGTTGTTGCTTCTCGGCATCATCGCCAAATCCAGCCCCCTCGCCATAACTATCAATATAGCTTTTTTCCTGCTCGCTTAGGGGTTCTTTGTTTTTGATTTTTTGATAGATTTTGGCTTGAGTTTGTAGCTTTTCATAGACTATTTTGCCAGCACTTGTCGCGCTAAAAATGCTAGAAAGCGTTGTGAGTGTGTCGCTTCCTTGCTTTTTTAGCAAGTCTTGTGCTTCTTTTGGCAAAGAGTCATACTCATAGCCTTGCTCGGCAAATTTTTGCAAAGTTAGCTGTGCTTCGCGCTCATTTGCTTGTGCTTCTTTGGATTTTAGCGCATCTAGCCCTATGATGTCGCCTAGCGTGGAGGTGCTTAAAAATTTATTTGCCTCTTTTAGAGAATCTAAGTTTTCTTGTGTGATTTGGCTTCGCTCATATTTGTAGCGATTTTTTGCTAGCTCTTTTTTGTTTAACGGTGTTTCTAAATCTATCCATAGGCTTTGGGGGTTTTGTGCGGATTCTTTGGCGATGCCAGCCAAAATTTCAGCGGATTTTGTGCCGTTTTTTCGCATCTGCTCGACTAAATCCCAGCTTATGTTGGTATTTTGCGTGGCTAGAAAATCTAATGCTTCATCGGCGTCTTTGGCATTTATCGCGTTTATCACGCCAGCATTTAAGGCTAGTTTTCGTTGTTTTGTGGTGGCGTAGGGCTTTGGCTCATTTTGTGGCTCGTTTTGCACAGGCAAATCATTTGCTAGCACTTCTTTAAAATCTGCATTCTGCGTGCCTTGCGTGCCTTGTGGATTTTGTGGGATTTGGCTAGATTCTAGTGTGGCGTCATTTGTTCTTTGATTTTTAGGATTTGGAGAGGAGAAAAAATCTGACGCCACGCTAGAATCTAGCGCGGGTGTAGCAGGGG
This sequence comes from Helicobacter sp. T3_23-1056, assembly GCF_053654535.1. Lineage (NCBI taxonomy): Bacteria > Pseudomonadati > Campylobacterota > Epsilonproteobacteria > Campylobacterales > Helicobacteraceae > Helicobacter > Helicobacter sp. T3_23-1056. The sequence continues at coordinate 4,306 of NZ_JBSIUU010000040.1, forward strand.
ATTTTAGCCCAAAATCCTGCGCTTTTGGCAAGTAGCTTGCATTGCCATTTGCTAGGCGCATTTCATCTAGGTTAGAATCTAGCGTGTTTTGTTGATTTCCTCGTGGATTTAGCGACATTTTGCCTTTTCCTTTTAAAAATATGCGGGGATTTTAGGCAAAAAGTCGCGTAAAAATAAAGTGGCTAGATTTTAAAAAGGCATTTCTAAATCCCGCGCTTTTTTTTGCCAAAAAAGCAATAAATCAATATTTTTGCTAGCCCTTGCCATCTCTAGCTCTGACTTAATTTTGTTTCTTTGCAAAGATTTTAATGCCTCGCCAAAAGCAAAAGTATCTATAAAAATATTTATGCTATCATCAATTTCTAGCGCGATTAGATTTTGGGTTTTTGCTCCGCTTAAAAAATCTTTGGCATTTTGGGTTTGTGTAGCAAAGATTTTTACGCCCTCGCTTTGCAAGACTTCGCGCAAAATAAACGCCATTTTTTCATCAAAAAGGGCTGATTTTAGCAGGATTTTTTCCACACTTGGCAGTGGGCTTTGGGGTTGTTTTGGGGTAGTTTTTTGGGTTAGGTATTCTTTGGGGATTTTTAGCGCGTAGCTTGCCTGCTCTATGAGTTCTTGCCTTGTGTAGTAGAGCTCGCAGGATTTTATCACTTCTTTTGCGTAGTCTAGCACGGCTTGTTTTTGTGCGTTGTTTTTTGCGTGTTTTAGCCTGTAGCGGAGGATAAACTCAAATCCATTTATTTCTTTTAGCTCTAGGCTTTCCCCTCTCTCTAGCACTTCGCCAAAATCTTTTACTTCATTTTTTGCCCACGCTACTTTTGCCTCAAAATACCCCGCTTTGCAGCATAAATCTAGGCTTCTTATTGCCGCTTGCCCGCCTGCTTCATCTTTGTCAAAGCAAAAAATGATTTCAATTTCAGGGGTTTTTAATAGCATACTTAGATGGGCTAGGCTAAAAGCCGTTCCACAAGTCGCTACGGCGTTTTTTATGTCCATCTTATCTAATGCTAGCGCATCCATAAAGCCCTCCACGACAAACACGCGCTTTTTGCTAGCAATAACGCTTTTTGCGTGCGTGTAGCGATATAAAATCTGTGATTTTTTAAAAATCTCACTCTCATTAGAGTTGATATACTTGCCTGCGTTGCGAAAGTTTTTATACGGGTGGCTTCTAGCAGAAAATCCTGCGACTTTATGCTGGGAGTTTCTAAGCGCAAAACTTATACGCTCGCTCAAAGGGCAATAATACCCCTCGCGCTCTTTATTTTTGCGCAAAAAACCTAACTCTAGGGCTAAATCCCATTGATAGCTAGATAGCCGTGCCAAAATCTCATCAGTTTTTGGGATAAAACCTATATCATAGCGGCTAAAATCCTCTGCCAAAATCCCGCGTTTTTTTAGGTAATCTTGGCATTTTTTTGCCATCTCGCTTTTTGGATTTGCTAGATTTTCTACAAACATTTCATTTAATGCCTCATTTAGCTCGCAAAAATCTTTATATTTTGATTTTTTTTCGCTTCCTTGCCCTTTGGCATACTCTAGGCTTATGCCCTGCATATTTGCTATGATTTCTACGGCTTGGCTAAACTCGCATTTTTTGTATGCCATCACAAAAGAAAATACATCGCCCCCCACTCCACAGCCAAAACAATGATAAATCTGCTTTGCTTGGCTTACCACAAATGATGGCGTCCCCTCTTTGTGAAACGGACAGCAGGCTTTATGGTTGTCGCCTTGCTTTTGTAAAGGCAAAAAATGTGAAACCACCTCGACTATGTCGCTTTGGGTTTTGATAGAATCTAAATTTAGGATTTTTGCCATTTTTACTCCTTAAATGTCTATGATTTCAATAGTGTTGTTTTGGTCGCGCTTTATGTCGTTATAATCCACTTCATAGACTTTTTCGCCCTCCACAAACGCACTAAAACGCCCTTTTTGCTTGTCAAACGCTAGCTTTTTTTTGTTGTGTATGCCTGTTTGTTTATTTTTATAAACAAGCACATTGCGGGCATTTTCGTCCCATTCCTGTCCTTTTTGAGCTAAGTCGTTTTTGTCAGGTGGCATCATTTCTATACGCACGCTTATGCTTGCTTCGTGCGCGCCTTTTTTGGAGTTGCTGGGGTTAAATCTATCGCCTTTTGCTGTTTGGATAATCAAACAAATAAAAATATTTAGAGAATGGCAAAGTCTAGCTAAAATGCTAAACTTGCTAGATTCCTCCTCCTCGATATTTCGCCCCCCGCTGTTTGTTAAGCGCATTTGAGAGTCAATCAAAAAAAACTTAACGCCTTGTTTGACTAGATTTTTGACATTTTGGGCTACATCATTTATATGGTAGCCGTCATTTATGATTATCATATTTTCTAGCGGGTATTTTAGCCCGCGATTTTGCGCTTTTGTTTTTAAGTAGCCATCAATAGTAAATTCAAAGCAAAAAAAGCAAACTTTGTGTTTTTTTGCCAAAAATTCAAACACTTGCAGGGCAAAAGTCGTTTTTCCCGCTTCTGCATCGCCTCCTAAAATCATTAGTTGTCCTAGCTCTAGCCCTCCACGCAAACACTCATCAAAATAGCTTATGCCCGTGCTAAACGATGGCATTTTTGGCTTGTTGTTGTATTCATCTTGCCACTCTTTTGCGTTTTTGTAGTTTGCGTGCGCTACTTCTAGCTTTTGGGCTAAAATCTGCAAATCTAGCACTTCGCCATTTTCGCTAGCGTTTGCAAGCTCTTTGCTTAGGGCTTTTTGCTGTTTTAGTTGAAAATCCTGTATAAAAATACTTGCAAAATCCACAAAAGCAATGTTTGGCGTGCTTGCAAAGATTTCAAGCGTAAAATCATCATCTAGCCAGCTTTTTGGCAAAGATGCACGAAACGCTTCTAAATTTATCCCCTGCGCTAAATCATTGCTACTCTTGGCAAGATTTAGGATTTTATCTAGTATTTCATTGCCTTTTTTGCTAAAAGGCTTACGCGTGGTTTTTGCTAAAAACTCATCGATTTTTTCGGGGTATTCCAGCATACTATGCAAAATCACAGCTTCAAGCATCGCCCACCTCCGCATTTTGTGCTAGCACAAACTCTGCAAACCACGCAGGCGCACCTGCTAGCTCTTTATCGATGAAAAATTTATGCAAAATAAAAAACGCACTCTCATCACTGCCACGATAATTTTTTAAGCGGCTTTGCTTAGCCTTTGCGCTCGTTTTTTCTAAAATGCTTTGTGCTAGTATTTCGCTTAGCTCTTTTAGCCCATAAAAGCCTTGCGGATTGCCTTTCACACTAAAAAATTTTAGTCGTAAAATCAAATCCTCCCTCGCAATTTCAGGGATAAAATCTAGCAACTCCGCGCTTTTTTGAAACTCTAGCTCATCGCTAAAACGCGCTTTTTGGGATTGCAAGACAAGACGCACAAATTGTTCTTTTTCCATTTGACACTCTTTTTTTTTGGGATTTTACGCGGTTTTTACATATTTTTTCATCAGCGCATCTATGTCTAGCCCGCGTTTTTTGTAGTATTGCTCCTGTGCTGTGGATTTTTGGCTTTGTTTTTGTGCGGTGGTTTTTTGCCCTGTGATTAAGTTGCCCTGCTTGTCCCAAAAGCAAAACCAGCCACGCGCTATGGCAATTTCTACCGCCTCGCTTAAATCAATCCCCGCGCTAAAAAATTCCTCAAACTTTCTTGCCGCTCTTTTTCTAGCCTCGCTGCTAAATTGCCTTATGCTTTGGCGATGTGCTACAAAAATTTCCCACGCTTTTAACCCGTTTTCATCTAAGCCCTGCGGGTTTAAGATTTCTTTTTGTGCGGATTTTAAGCCTTTTTCGCCCTGCTTAAAAAGTTGCCAAAGATTTAGCTTTAAGTCGTTGCGATTAAACAGCCTGTAAGATTCTAGGCTTTTTTCATCGCGTGTTTCCTCGCGTGTGCACACGCGCGGGCGCGATATAAAGTCTCTTTGTTCTTTTAAATCTTTATTCTTATGCTGCACAAAATCCGTATGTGGATTTTTGACCACACGGACAAAGTCGCCTTTGCTAGCCACTTCGCTAGCTTCTTGCTCTGCATTTTTGCTTTGATTTTGGCTGTTTTTTAGCTTGCCTTGATTAAAGAGATTTGTTTCATTTTTAGATTCTTTTGTGTAGTTGATTTTAGTTTGATTTTCGCCACAAAAACGCCCTTTTTCATCGCGGATTTCCTCTCGCTCTAAAATCCCAAAAGCCATTAGCTCTTTGACAACTTTGCGGATTTTTGAATAGCTCCAGCCTAGCTCATAAGCGACTTGCTCAAAATTTACATTCCAATTTTTTGGCAACGCGCTTAAATAAACGCCCAAAAATCTAGCCTCCGTGCTTAGCTCTTTGTCTCTTAAAAAACTATGAGGGATTTGGACAAATTGCCCTGTAATTTCGCTTGTTTGTATCATTTTTGCTCCTTTTTTTGTTGTCTTGCTTCTTGTTTTCTTTGCGCTCTTTTTTCTAGCTCTTGCATTTTATGCCACACGAAAAGATTTTGGCTCGCCTCTTTTTGCAAAAACTTCATCACTTGCAAAGTAAGGTAACACGCAAATGGAGTATTTGCCCGCTTTGCTAAAATCTTGGCTTTTTTGTAGGCATTTTTGCTTAAGCAAAATGCCTTGCGTTCGTTTCGGTTTTTTAAAATGTCCATTTTCACTCCTTTGACTTAGGCTAAATCTTAAAATATGGCTACTTCTAGCCTTGTAAAAACTAGAGGTAAAATCTAGCAAATCCATAAACTCCGCGTTTAGATACACACGGATTTTTTTAAAACTCGCTTTTTTCATTTTCCTTCCCCCTTTACGCGCTAAAATCACGCAAAAATTTTGCCCGCTCCGCGCCATCATCAATGAAACGCGCATAAGTATTTAGCGTGATATTTGCATTTTTATGTCCTAGCATTTTGGACACCCACATAATGTTTTCCCCTTTGCTTATCATCACGCTTGCAAAGGTATGGCGCGTGTTGTAAAAACGCCTTAAACTAAGCCCAGCATAGCTTAGAGTGCTACGCCATAGCTCGCCAAACTCCCCAGCCGTGTTGATAAAAGGTTTGTTTGCAAAATCTACAAATAAAAATCCTTTTGGCTCATCTGTGCCAAATTTTGCCCGTGCAAAGTTGCCTAGCTCTTTAGCCACCACAGGCAATAAATCTACTTCGCGCAGGCTAGATTTTGTTTTTGGCAGAGTGATGCCAAAACGATTTATCGTAGATTTGACATAGATTTTGCCGCTGAAAAAATCGATATTTTCCCAGCGCAATGCCAAAAGCTCCCCACTTCGTAGCCCGCTAAAAAACGCTAAAACACACGCAGGCTTAAACCAAAAAAAGCGTTTATCGCTTTTTTCTAGCTCATCGCACGCGCTCAAAATATCTTTTATTTCACTAAGGCTAAAAGGCTCACACTCTTTTTTATCTCTTAAATTGCTAAGTCGCTTTTTTAGCAACGATGCAAAAGGATTTTTTGGGATTTTTCCCTCGCAAAAAGCCCTCTCAAAAATCGCATTTGCAATCGCTTTTAGCCTTTTTGCGCGATTTGCGCTTAGCCCCTCTGCGTTTAGCTTGGCATAAAATCTCTCTACATCCTCTGTGCTAAAACTTGCAAGATTTTTTCTAAAATCAAAATAACGCTTTAGCACATTTATACTTGTTTGATAAGTGTTTTGACTAGATTTTTTTAGCGTCTTTGCAGAGTCTAAAAACTTCTTAGCATAGTTTTCTAGGCTATCTTTTCCTGCGATTTTTGGTGCAAAATACTCTTTTATGATGTTTTCACACTCACACAGGATAAACGCGCGATTTTGCGCATTGTTTTTTAGCCCTGTGCTAAATCGCACACGCCTCCCCTCAAAAGTCGTGCAAATATGCAGGGTTTTTCCCCGCACGACAAAAGGCATTTTTTGGGTTTTTTGATGTTCTACTTTCATCACTGCTCCTTTGTAAAATCGAAATTTTCATCTTGCTCTATGATAAGCGCAAAATCATTGCTTTTTTTGCACTTTGGACACACAAGCTGGAGGCTTGTCTCATCGCTTGGCTCTAGCCCGTATTCCTCATTTATCGCCGTGTCAAAATCAATGGTATTTCCACACACAAAAACCGCTTCTTGTTGGCATTTCTTACAAATCGCTTTTATGTTTAGCATTTTCCACCTCCGCTTTTGCCCCCCCTGCTTTTTCCTCCACGCAGTAGGCATTCCCCGCAGGTCGTATTGCCAAAAGCCACAGGGACAAACTCGCCCCCGCAGATTTTACAAGACGCACTTTTTGGCTTTCCCGCGTCTTTATAGAGATTTTCACTTGCCCAGCTATGTTTTTGCTCAAAAAACAAATACGGCAAAGGATTTTCTCTAAAATCATTTGTAAAATCTTGGATTTTTAGCGTGATAAGAGAATCTAGCAAGTCTATAAAATTCTCTACCACCTCCGCGCTTTTTGCTTGCAGTGGCAACCCGCACGCCTTAGCCAAATCAAAAAAAATAATCGCTTTTAGCTCTCTTTGTGCTTTTAGATTATCTAGCTTTTTGTCTGCTAGCTCACATACTTTGTTGCCCATTTCGTAGTATTTCATACGATTTCTTAAATCTCTAGTTGTCATCACTGCTCCTTTGTTTTAGTTGCGCTTTGCACGCTTTTATTTGACTCTCTAGCTCGCTAAAGATCACACGCTTTGCCACAAAATCATCTAGTAGCCTTTGACTTTGCGCATCGCCATAGCATTTTCTCAAATCCTCAAAAATCGCATAACGCACATATTCTGGGATTTCGCCATAGCCATCATAGTAGCTTGGGTTGCTTTGCAAATCAAATGCCTTTGATTCTGCATAAAAAACCCTCGCAAAATACACCACACACACAATGCCTGCTATGATAAAACACAGCACTTTCAACGCTTTTTCCATTAGTTTGCTCCTTGCAATTTGATGTAATTTTTGTAAGCACTTTGTTTATCAAGGCAGGGGACTAGCTCATTATCGCCTTGCTCTGCAGTGATAAGCACTGCTTTTTCACACGCCTTTAAGTCGTCTTTGCAGTAGTTGCGCGCTAACATCACCACTTCACGCACACTGCACGCCTTAAAGATGATTCCCCCGCCTTGCAACTCTTGGATAATGTAAATGTTTGGCTTTGGTTTGTCTAGCTCTTGGAGCAATTCTAGGCTTATGCTAGAATCTAGCTTTTTAGCCCTCTCTAGCTTAGAATCGCTTGCATTTGCTATGCCTATGGCTAAAAGCCCCACATAGCACACTAGCACAAACACCACGATGATTTTTCGCTCGCTAAAATAACGCCTTAGCGCATTAAAGATTAAGCGATTATTGCGTCTTGCTTTTTCTTTTTTCATCGCGCACCTCCCTTACTCAAACTCTTTTAAGGTATTGACACGCGCAAAGACTTTCCATCGATTGCTTACAAAATGCAGGGCTTTAGGCGTGATAGTCTTGCCGTTTTGGTCTTTGAAAGCTAAAAAGACTTGGTTTTTTAGAGAGTCTAGCCCCTCTGAAAAGTCCAGCCTAAGCTCCCCCTCACAATCCCACAAATACGCCCGCACACTCTCACGCACGCCATAGCCCACCACACTATCATTGCTAAAATCTGCGATATACACGCTCTCTAGCTCGCCATCGCTGCTTGGATTATGCTGATAAAGCACTCTTAATGCACCTTGCAATGCTGCCTCAAAAGTCATATCACACCCCCTTTTAAGTCTTTGCCTTTTATTAAGTCTTTTGCAAGTGGATTGCACCTGCCACACACTAGCGCATAAACGCGCACCTGCTTTTTATCGCCGCCACAAACTGCCATCAAAGAGCCG
>NZ_JBSIUU010000041.1:0-10164 GCF_053654535.1 Helicobacter sp. T3_23-1056
AGGGAGGGTATCAAAGCACGCCTGCGCAAAGCACAAACAATCAAAATCTAAGCAAAGACATTGACACCACAGCGCAAAACACGCCACCACAAAATCAAAACCCAAAAGATGAGCCTAGTCTTTTCTCTAGCGAGCCAAGCCCGACAAACACACAGACAATGCCAAAAGAGAATCTAGCCACACTACAAACACCTAACGATAATATTTTAAGAGAAATGCAAAGAATACAACGCATTACTTTGATGAAAGATTTGCCCGAGCCCACACCAGCACAGAAAAAAAAGATAAAAACATTAAAAACTTTGATGGCAAAAAAACAACAAGAATTAGAAAAAACTGAAGCAACATTAAATGGAATATCTTTGCCACCAAATCAAAGTAACAACTCAAGACGACAAAGAATAAGAAACCTTGCAGAAAAATCAAGAAACTTAAAAAATGATATTCAAAATATCCGCACAACTTTAGCACAAACGGATGATACAATACCAAGACGCGAGAGATATTTTGCTGACAAAGGCAACGCGTGGAACGCATCTATAAAAAACGCTTTTTATGACTTAAAAGACAAAACTTTGAGTGATTATGATTTAGCCAAAAGAAATTTAAAAGACTATCAAACAATTATACAAACAAGAGAATGGAGCGAGTTTTATTACGACATAAAACCTAGTGTAGATTTTGGCTACAACTATGCGGAATTTTACAAAGACGGAAAAGGGGCTATCCAAAAACTGCTAGCCGAAGCAAGCGTGGCAAAAGAAGCGGGGGAGGATTTTAGCGGACAAGTCGCAGGGGCATTTGAAAAACAAATCGATGGCAAGCTAAGTGATATTGATTTAGTCTGGGGCAATGAAAAAATGGGGTTGCAAAAAATCCTAGATAAACATTTGGCAGATTTTAGCGACTTTGCAGGGGCAAATCCACAAGAAAAGCTAGCAAATGGAATGCAAGAAATAATCACGCAGGGCGAAGTAAGCAAGACACACAATGGCTACAACATAACGCATAATGATTTTATTATAGGAATAAATAATGGCTGGAATGAGAATGGAATAAAAAAAGGGGATAACAAATGGATTGTAACTGCATTTGATAATAGCAAGGAAATTAGCGAGAAAGCAACCGCCGCTAATTTTACAGAGGGAGCGGCTCAACCCAACAACCCTGCTAATGAAATTATACCAAAAATCGCGCAAAAATTTGACAAAGACGAAGCGTGGGCAAAAAATATTTTTGAATGGCACAAAGATAGCCACGAGCTAACCAAAAACGCCGATGGCACACCCAAAATCTTTTATCACGGAAGCAGGGCAGATGACATTACGATTTTTAATAAAGCAAAAGATGAGACGGGCTTAGGATTTTGGTTTAGTGCGGACAAAGATTTTGCAGAAAATTACGCCCAAACTTTAGGTAAAAATTACGAAGTATTTTTACATATAAAAAACCCGCTAGATTTATCGCCGCAAAGCAATCTAAAAGAGGCGGATTTTGAAGTGCTTTTTGGCAAAGATTTTGTAGAGGAAATGAAAAAATCGTGGCAAGTTGATAATTTGTTTAGCAACGCAGATAAATTTTACAAAATCCTAATATCTCATTCTTATACGCAAGAAGCAAAAGATTTTATCGGCAAAATCCAAAAAGCAGGCTATGATGGGATATATTCTGTAAAAAATACTACAAACGCAAGAATACCCATAGCAGTCGCCTTTGATAGCAATCAAATCAAAGCCGTTGCAAATAAAGGCACATTTGATTCTAGCAATCCAAACATCTACCACGCAAACGCGACTTTAGGGGGAGGCGTGCTAGGTGGAAGCATAGCAGGGCTAGAGTATGATGAAAACGGCGACATAAAAGGCTTTAGCCCTGAAAAGTTTTTAGCAGGATTTATCGCAGGGGGTATCACTAGCAAAGCCACACAAATGGCATTAAAATCCCCAAAACTACGACAAAAGGCATTAGACTTCGCAAAAAGAAGCGGGGATTTTATATCCCAAGAGCTAAAAAACTCCAATTTGCCCGCATACACAAGAGACACGCTAGAGTCATTATTTTCTAAAAGTTTGATGCGTGCGATGGATACAAGGGCTTTTATTTTTGCAGGCGAAAATGCCATAGGCACAAACAAAGCAAAACTAGCAAAAGCAAAATCTATGCTAAAAGCGGGCAAAAGTGATGATGAAATTTGGCTAAAAACAGGCTGGTATTACGACAAAGACAGCAAATGGAAATTTGAGATAAACTCTGCTGGTGGCAACTTAAAAAAAGATTTTTTAGAATTGCAACAACAAGGAAAAGGATATTTTTATTTAAAAGATTTTTTGCAAGATGATGAACTATTTAAGGCTTACCCCGATTTGCAAAATATTTGTGTAAGCACACACAGCGAACTAAATACACAATGGCTTGGTTATTTTAAAAAACAGCATAAAGACTCCTTTTTGAATGATAATATAGGATTAAATTTATCGCAGTTTGATGACGAAAAAGATTTAATACCAACACTTTACCACGAAATCCAGCACGCCGTGCAAGATATAGAAAATTTCGCAAAAGGTGGAAACCCTAATATTGCTTTAGATTTAGCAAGCAAAAAACAGCTAGAAAGTTTTTTAGAAATAGAGGAAAGAAGTGGCATAAGTTCGCAATACCAAGCCTATGAAGCACTTCACGGCGAAACAGAGGCAAGATATGTGTCCAACAGGATAAGACGACATAATTATTTAAAAACACACCCAAATGATAAAATCGTTTTTGATAGTTTGCAATCAACACCAAAGACAAAAGATGACACAATTTTGTATTTTGGCAATGAGAATAATTTAGCACTAAGCAACGCGGATAATAAAATAGATTTGGATACAATAATGAACAAAAATAACCAGCAAGGTAAAATAATGCAACATCAGCATATAAAAATGAACACAAAAACAAAGGATTATCTAAGTGATTTACCATTAAGCACTCAAGATGATTTTAATGTTTTTGTAGATAATGTATTAAGCAAAAACTATGCAAAAGCACCAAATATACAAAGAATCGCTACAATAAATGCCGAATTAAAAAAGGCGTTAAACTTGTATGGCGACAGGGTTTTTATGTTAAAAAGCGCATTAGCACATTTGCGACCAGAGAGAAAATCAAAATATAGGCAAGCATTAGACATTAACGAAATAAAAGAACTGCCAAAAGTCATAAACAACGCTAAAATAGCATACAAAGATAAAACAGGATTTTTTATTACTTTCGCAGACAAGAATAATGAACAAATGATGAATTTTGTGCATTTCAAAGCAGATAACAATGGAAACTTTATTGTTACCGCAAAAAAAGCTGATAAAAGAATATTAAAGAATAAGAAACCGATAGAAGGAGGGAGTTGAACCCACAATATCACAAGCTACATAAGCCCAGCTCTCTACCACATTGAGAGCATCAACTATCGGTTTATGTTAAAAATATAGCACTTTTTACCCAAAAAGTCAAATTTAAAATCTAAAATCAACTCCCCAAAATCTCACACAAAAAAAACCTACCCAAACACGCCCAAAACGCGCTAGAAATCGCTTTAGGCAAACGCCTTGCAAACGCGCTGGATTCTCGGGCGTGGATAAATGAACCAAAAGAGGCGATAAAGTCGCTAGAAAATAGCGCGCAAGACTTGCTAGAAAAAGAGCAACAAGCAATTTATGGCGTGGTGTATAAAGGCGAGCATAAAGCAACGATTTATAAAGATTTACAAAAGATTGATGAAGCGATATTGCTACAAAAAGGCGACAAGAAAAAGGGAGGGGCACATATAAAACTAGAACACACGCAAGATACAGCGCAAGTGGGCTATGTAACGCCTGATGAAGTTAAAAATATAGGACAAAATGCACGAAAATATATAAAAGAATTTGGTAATCCATACAACGATGGCACAGGCAAAATTTATGAATGGCAAGATGAAAAAGGGGTAAATTTTAGGTTGGTAGTGAGAGAGATTAGCGGTGGCAACGAATCCCTGCCCTCCGCTAACGAGGATATTATAACATTTTATAGCAATAGAAATTTACCAAAAGACAAAAATTTTCAATTTAAAAATCCAAAAGTTAGTGAAAAATACAAAAATACATTAGACTTTTTGCCAAGATTGCAAAAAATAAAAACATACAGCAATTTTGATGGTAGATTGCTTGATATGTTAGAAAGTAAATTTTCAGATTTTCATTTGCCACAAAGCGCACGGGATAGAATCTATAACACCTACATAAAAAAAGATTCTAGCCTAAAGGGAAATGATTTTAGAATCGATGGCGATGATATTTTTGTAAGTGCAAAAATATCGCCAGAGGCTATGAATGAGGCTATAAAAGAGCTTTTAAACACGCCAACAATAAAAAAAGATGGCGTTTTTTATGCAACAAAAAGAAAATACAAGAATTTTGGCGATACAAAAATAGTCAATTTACTTGATTTTATGAAAGATTCTCATAGCTTAACAAAAGATGAAAATGGAGTGCCAAGAGAATTTTATCACGGCGCAAGAGTCGCAAAGGGAGATGATATTGAGATTTTTGATACGCATTTTGCGCGAGGACATTATGAACACAATGCTGCAAATTTGCCTTTTGGATTTTATTTTTCTACTGATAAAAAAGTGGCAAAAGGCTACACGCACAATGATAACGAAGTGATAAAAAAGGTTTTTTTAAAGATTAAAAAACCTTTTGTAGTAGATTTTGGAGGCAAAAGCTACAATGCTGGAATCGATGATGCTGTAAGCGAAATAGTGCAAGGATTTGACAGAAAAAAACACGATGGAATAATTTATAAAAATATCATTGATGACAATGCGCAAGATGAAACATATACAAAAATTGCAGATACATTTATTGTCTTTGATAGCAATCAAATCAAAGCCGTTGCAAATAAAGGCACATTTGATTCTAGCAACCCAAACATTTACCACGCAAACGCGACTTTAGGGGGAGGCGTGCTAGGTGGAAGCATAGCAGGGCTAGAGTATGACGAAAACGGCAACGCAACAGGCTTTAGCCCGCAGAATTTCGCGCTAGGATTTGCAAGCGGCGCGCTAGCAAGCAAAGGACTACAAACTAGCATAAAAAGGCTAGAAAAATTTGCCAATAAAAACCCAAAAGCAAAAGCCTTGCTAGAGAGAATCAAAACCAAGCACGCTAAGAATCAAGGCAATTTAGCTACAATACCAAATCAAAATCCACAAATTGATAAAATCAAGCCACAAAAACCACAAGGACAAAATCAAATGAAGCTAGATAAATTTTTAGATTCTAAGGGCAAAATGAGTGAGGAATCATTGCGACCCTACGCTATGCCTATGCCAAAACAAAATTTTAGCAACACAAAAGAATTTAAAGCCCTTTTTAGTGATACACAGGGCAATTTTGGTTTTATCAAAACACCTTATAAAGAAGTAAAGGTTAATATGTCTTATGCGTATAGGCATTTTTATGATAACACTTACAAAACAAACCGAGACAATATAAAATCCGCTTTCTTTGACACTTTTAGAGACCCGCTTTTTATTGCTAAAAACGATTCAAAAGGACGAGATAGCGTCTATTTTTTTAAACCTTTTTTAGACAAAAACGAAAATGTTATGAGCTTATTTGGTATAGGAATTGACAAAAATGGCAAAGTGGATTTTAAGACTTTTTACCTTGACAACAGCGGAGCAAGAATAAGAGAAATGCAGAAATTAGCAGATGAAAATATACTTTATGTTAAAAATGAATAATCCCTCTATACCCTTGTAACCACTACACCAAAGGCACATTAAGAGAACTAATCAGTATAAGTGGAGTAACATAAAAATTAGTCTCTTGGGAGGGATTAAACGCATTATAAAACTTTTTACCCAAAAAGTCAAATTTAAAACCTAAAAACAACCCCCAAAAATCCACACAAAAAAACCACCCAAAATCCCCAAAATCAACTCCCCCAAAATCTAGCCACTTTATTTTACCTCCGCTTTTTGCCTAAAATCCCTTACTTTGATTTTGAGTAAGGAGCAAAATAATGCAAACAATGAAAATCTATTGCCTATTTGAACAAAGCGGGACTTTTAAGGGCGTATGCCAAGATTTAGGCTATGAAGCCTATGATATTGATATAAAAAATGATTTTGGCAAGACGGATTTTAAGATTGATTTATTTGCAGAGATTGCAAATGAAATTAACATTATGCAAGCCAAAAAACGCAATGATAAGATTTTATATTGCAACACTATCTTTGATAAAATCACGCCCGATGATTTGATTTTTGCCTTTTTCCCTTGCACGCGCTTTGTAGAAAAAAATAGCGTTAATGCCAAATGCCAACATAGTGGTATGAAAAACTACACGCCACTACAAAGGCTAGAATACACAAAGAAAATTAGTAATGAAATAGCACATTATTACAGCACGCTTTGCAATTTGATAACGATTTGTTATACGCGCGGATTAAAGATGATTTTAGAAAATCCTTACAATGTAGGCGGTAGCAATTATTTGCAAACTTATTTTCCTTTTGAACCGCAAGTGATTATAAAAGACAGGACACAAATGGGGGATAATTACAAAAAGCCCACTGCGTTTTGGTTTTTTAACTGCGAGCCAAAGCAAATGGATACTCTTTTGCCTTGCTACAATATTAAGAATAAGGTTATGAGAAATGATAATGCCAGCTTAAAACGACATAATCAAAAAAGACTTAGCCAAGTTGAGAAGTCTTTAATCGCGCCCGAATTTGCTAAGAATTTTATAAAGGCGTATGTTTTTTAATGGATAGCGCATTTGATTTTACCAACCCAAACATTTACCACGCAAACGCGACTTTAGGGGGAGGGGTGCTAGGGGGAAGCATAGCAGGGCTAGAGTATGATGAAAATGGCAACATAAAAGGCTTTAGCCCGCAGAATTTCGCGCTAGGTTTTGCAAGCGGTGCGCTAGCAAGCAAAGGACTACAAACTAGCATAAAAAGGCTAGAAAAATTTGCTAAGACAAGCCCGCGCGCTAAAGAACTTTTAGAAAAAATACACATAAAAAACGATATAATCCCAATCAAAAACAAGGAAAAAACTTTGTTAAATAAAGATTTTAGAATTTTTAAAACTTTGAAAAAATATAAAGTTGATAATTTAAAAATGCTCAATCAAAATGAGTATAGCAATTTTATAGATACAATTTTGACGCATAAAGACTTCAAAAATGCACCTAATATCGTAAAAATTGCCACACTAGACGATGGCTTACAAAAAGCATTAGGCTTTAATAATGGCGAGGTATTTTTAATGAAAAATAACTTAAGTCATTTTCGACCTGAAAGAAAAAGAAGTTTTAATCAAAATTTAAGTATTGATACTATAAAAGCATTCCCGCAAATCATTAAGACCGCACAAGAAGCATACATAGACAGAATAAATAAAAAATTTTTTTATAACACATAAATTAGATGACGAGAATTTGGCTTTTTTACATTTTAACATTGATGAAATGGGAAATTTTATCGTTATAGCCAAGCAAGCAAGTAAAAATGATTTACATAAAAAGCAGTATAAAAAGATAGATATAAAATCCGCTATGGATAGGAATCGAACCTAACATACCGCGATTTTTATCGCGCCTCTTCCAACTGAGAGCATCTCACAGCAGATTTAATACAAATTCTAGCAAAAATTATGTTTATTTGTCAAATTTAAAAACCCAAAACCAAACCCCCAAAAATCTAGCCACTTTATTTTACCTCCGCTTTTTGCCTAAAATCTACACTCAAAAATCTAAAAAAGGATTTTAGATGAGTAAAAAAGAGTTTAGAGATGAGCTAGATAGAATATTTAAAGAAGCTATCAAAAGCGATGAAGTGCCAAGCGGTGTAGAGCCAAAAAATGAAAGAAAAATATTTAGCGAAGCCAAAGCATTAGAGGATTTTGGCTACACGCAGATTTATGACAAACAAACAAATAGCTTTTTGTTTATTGACACAAATCGTAAAAAGCTATGCGCGATTTTGTGCGAAAAAGATATTTGATTCTAGCAATCCAAACATTTATCACACAAATGCGACTTTAGGGGGAGGCGTGCTAGGGGGAAGCATAGCAGGGCTAGAGTATGATGAAAATGGCAACGCAACAGGCTTTAGCCCGCAGAATTTCGCGCTAGGTTTTGCAAGCGGTGCGCTAGCAAGCAAAGGACTACAAACTAGCGCAAAAAGGCTAGAAAAACTTGCTAAGACAAACCCGCGAGCTAAAGAACTTTTAGAAAAAATACACATAAAAAACGATATAATCCCATCTTTATCAAAAGGGGAACAAGTGAGCGAAAAAGAACTTATCAAAGCATTAGAATCTAGCCCACAAAAAGGGCAAGAAATGCTCATCATAGGCAAACACAACATAAGCGAGGGGATTTTAGAATGGGCAAAAAACAATAATAAAAAAATAGCCATAGATATTTTGCCTGAAGCGCGAGCAAAAGAGCTGGGGTTTAAATATCCAAAAGTCAAACGCACAATTTCAGCAAGTGAGATAAATCACACGCTAAGACGACACGGAAAAAATAGTCATTTTGTCAAAAAGGGTATGCAAGAGCCTGTAACGCTTGAAAAAATAAAAAATTTTACAGAATATGCGGACAATGCAGATTATCACACAATAGAAAAAGATAATCTAGGCATAGATGTATTGTTAAGCGGGAAACAAATAAATGGATACTATGTAATAATTGAAAGTGTTAGAAAAGGTGCTAATGAGTTAGCTTTTAAAACAATGTATTTTGAAAAAGGGGATATTTTGAAACACAAAAATTTTAAGCAGTTTAAAAAATGACTTTGGGGCAACTAACGGCAAAAAAACCGCTACAAGTCATCGGGTTATTAGCCCGTCCTTGAATTAGATAGTATCCTACCCAAAGTCAAGTGCATTATAAAACTTTTTACCCAAAAAGTCAAATTTAAAATCTAAAACCAACCCCCAAAATCCACACACAAAAACCAACTCCCCAAAAATCTAGCCACTTTATTTTACCTCCGCTTTTTGCCTAAAATCCCTTACTTTGATTTTAAGTAAGGAGCAACAATGAGAAAAGAACAAAAACTCACAGAATTTGAATCACAACTAATAAATGTGATTCATTCGTTTTTGACGATAAACAAAAAAGAGTTAGGCTTAGAAAACGAGGATAAAGAAAATTGACTTAGCAAAATTGTCTAAGGAATTATCCACAACGATTTATTATTTTTTGAAATGCAAAAATCTAAAAGTCTAGCAAAGGCACATTTGATTCTAGCAATCCAAATATCTACCACGCAAACGCGACTTTAGGGGGAGGCGTGCTAGGCGGAAGCATAGCAGGGCTAGAGTATGATGAAAATGGCAACGCAACAGGCTTTAGCCCGCAGAATTTCGCGCTAGGATTTGCAAGCGGTGCGCTAGGCAGTAAGTCATTGCAATTTTTAGCCAAAAAAGCGCAAACAAACCCAAAAGCAAAAGCCTTGCTAGAGAGAATCAAAACCAAGCACGCTAAGAATCAAAGCAATTTAGCTACAATGTCAAATCAAAAACTTGCTAAAGGCAAAAATATGGAAAATCAAAAACTAGCACAGGCATTTGGCACTAATTATGAGGATTTTAGAGGGCAAGGCATAAAAGCCTTTAACCATTTATCACAAGTCAAAAATGGTTTTGTCGCTGGTGCTTTTTATAGGCAAGATATTGGCGATATTGATTTGGTATGGGGCAAAGTATGGCAAAGTGAAAATGGTAATATACAGGGGTATGGACTATCAAAAATTAAGAAAAAACACCCTGAAATAACCGCAGAAATATTAAACAATATTATCACAAACGGCGAAGTAAAAATGAGAAAAAACGAAGCCACGCAGATATTTTACAAGGGGCATAAAGTGTTATTGAAGCAAAATTGGAATGGCGAAAGTCTAAAAAATAAATGGATAGTAACGGCGTATGCGAAAGAATAAGAGAAAGCCCTAAGTATATCATCTAGGGCTTTAACTAAAAGGGATTATCTCCTTTTAAACTCTTAAACAAGCATTATGCCAAAAAAGTTTTTTAAAGTCAAACAAAACAAAAGGACAAAAAATGGACAAAATCAACGAATTACAAGACAAAATCCAAAATTTACAAACCCAAATCC
>NZ_JBSIUU010000042.1:0-9574 GCF_053654535.1 Helicobacter sp. T3_23-1056
GGTGGTAAAATCTAGCTTTGTGTAGCTATCAAATACGCGGTTTATTTCGTTTAGGTCTTTGCCGATTGCTGTGTTTAGTAGCTCTAGTAGGCTATTTACAGAATCTTTGAGAGCGTTTAGTTGAGGATTGCTACCTTTTAGGGTGATAGTCCTATCGGCTTTGCCGCTTGATTGGATATAGCTGATGACTTCTAGGGATTCTTTGACTAGGGCTGCGTCCTTATCGACACTGATTTGAGATTTTTGTATGTTTTCATTGATGATTTGCCCCATTTTGCCTAGCTCATCTTGGGCGCGGATTTTTATGGTATGGACTTCATTGCCTTCGTGGTTAATGTATTTAAAAAATGTGTCAAGCGCATTTAGGATAATCGGCAAGCGCATAGCGACATTTTTCTTAACAAATATAAACGACACTACCATAATGATAGCAAGCACAACCACAGAGACAAAAACGATAAGTTTGATTAGGTTATAAAGTGGCTCTAGCACCATTTTTTTGGGTGCGCTAACTACGATAGAATACGAAGAGCCATCTTTATTTTTAAAAGAACTAACGCTAATATAACTATCTACGCCACCTAAAGTTTTATAGTCATCAAATACTCTATCTTGGGCATTTTTTATCGTGTCATAGACTTTTTGGACTTTTGGGGAAGAGTTTAGCTCGTAGTAGTTTTTTAGCACGATGTTAGGATTGGTATGCACGGTAATAATGCCACCATTTGTTACTAGCATTTTATCTTCGCCTGCAAAATTTTTCTTTTCAGGGTCAAGCAAGTAGCTACTTAAGATTTTGCTATCGATGATAAAACCTATCACGCCTATGACTTTTTTGCTTTTATCAAAGATAGGTGCGGCGATATTTATCCCTACTAAATTGTTATCTATGTTTATGCTTTTTGGCTCGCCAAAAATGACTAAATCTTTGCCATAAGTGGATTTTAGGGCTTTTTGCACGCTTTGGAGGGCGGGGATAGAGCTACTTGCTTTTAGTAGTTTCATACCGCCAAATTTTTTCAAATCTCCATCTTGATAGGATTTTGTAAAGTTGCTTTTTTGGGAGCTAGACATATTCATAACTTCGCCTATGTCGTCTTTATACAGCATTACAAAATCTCCATTTTCGCTGGTAAAATTGGAGTTTTTAGCGCGAAAATTGCTAGGCGGATTGGTAAGATAAACATATCCATAAGTGGCGTAAGAAATGTTGTCTAGCGCGTTTGTGAGGGTGTCTTCAAAGATAGTGGGGTCAATATCGCCATAAGAGATAAGCCCTAAAATATCTTCTAGATTTTGCGCGGAGGCAGAGAGCAAGGAGCTAGATTCGCCAAAAGCATTTTCTACAAAATCCGCATTTCTAGCAGAAGCATTGGTGATGACTGCTTCGGCATTGTTTTTCATCGTTTCACTTAATCGCACAGAGATGATAAACACAAGAGATACAATCCCTAGCGTAACGATAATGGAAATGAACGAGACGATTTTGGTCCCAATGGATAGATTTGAGAAAAACTTCATAACAAGTCCTTTTGTTAAGATTTTGTTAAAAACCTAATATCGTCTTAGTGTGGTAAATTTACATAAAAAATGCGAATAAATTTGTATAAATAGATTTTTAGTAAAAATATCTTTAACTTAACGGGTGGATTTTAGGTGTGATTTGCAATGGTGATTTTGCAAGATTTTTGCAAGCATATTTTTTTCAAGCAAGATTTTGCAAAATTTTGCGAGTTTTTTTTTGCAAGATGTTGCAAGCGTGATTTTTGTGCTAGATTTTTATCTTGCGTTTTTGCATAATTTTTAAAAAATAGATTTTAGATTTTGCCCTGCGCAAAAAGTGTAAAAATAAAAGCGACTATGTGGTGATAAGTGCTAAAAATTAAAGGGAAATTAAGAGAAAAATTACTAAAATACGCATTTTTTACTTTTATAAATTTTAGATTTTAAGCCATTTTTATGCAAAGTTTTTTAGCGATTTTTTTTATCATTTTTTTACAAGATTTTAAGTATCCACCAAAATTTACTTTTTAAAAACCTATTTCAAGGAGTTTTTATGTCTGCTTCATATTTTATCACGCCACCTCAAGCCACGCCCCTTATCAGTGATTTGCGTCAGGGAGAATGCAAAGATTCCCGTTTTATCAAACCTTTGCGATTGCATTACAAGCAAGATAATGAAGAAAAAAAATGGGATATTATCCATTCACACGATAGTGTATCGATTTTGCTTTATGAGCGGGATTTGGAAGCGTTTGTCATCGTAAAACAATTTCGCCCCGCCGTGTATATGCGAAATCATAATGGCTACATTTATGAGCTTTGCGCGGGGCTTGTAGATAAGCCAAAAAAAAGCCTAGAGCAAATCGCCGTAGAAGAAGTTTTTGAAGAATGCGGATATGAAATCCCCACAAATCGTTTGCAATTTGTCAATAGTTTTTATAATTCTGTGGGCATAAGTGGGGCAAGGCAGACGGTCTATCTAGCAGAAGTAAGCAAAGAGGACAAACACGCGCTAGGTGGCGGGACTGAGGGCGAAAAAATCGAAGTGCTTTATCTAAAAGCGAGCGAGGCATTAGAATTTGTGCGCGATGAGGACTATGATAAAACCCCTTCGCTAGCGTTTGGAATCAACTACTTTTTTTATCAATATCGCCCTAGCACAAAACGCAAGTAGCAAAAAATCATAAGCATAAATCTCATAAAAAGGAATCAAAACTATGCAAAATCAGCAAAATCATTATCATACATTGCTTTTATCCCAAAATCTAATTTGTTTTAGAAATCTATGTTTGGGATTTTTTCTTTTTTCTGCGTGTGTTTTGTGTGCTAGCGGTGCTAATGCTACTAAAACATTGCGACATTTAGACGAGCTTCAAAACATCACAAAAGTAACCATTTCTGCGATAGATGAGAAAAATAATATCATAGAATTTGCCGCTAATGGACGCAGGGTGGGGGAGAGTGGCTTTGTGTGGCATAATTATGATGAAAATTATGCAAGCATCATTGCTAATGCCACCATTATCGAGATAGAATCTAGCGAGCTAGAATCTAATGAGGACAAATCTAATAATGGGGATTCTAGCCCAAATAACAACCAAAATAACAACAAAAAAAACAATAATGTCATCAAAAATAGTGGTAAAGAAAATGGTGGCAAAAATGCCATAGCACGGGCAAAAATATCGCCTGCAACCTTGCTAGAGCAACGATATTTGCCAAGCCCTACCAATAAACCTGAAATAGGCGATGAAGTGCATTTTGGCACGCTAAATAGCCAAGCCTTTATCATCGCCCCTACGCTAGAGACTTATGATGAGATTCGCGCTAGCTACCCATCTATGCAGTTTTTAAATTCGGATTTAATGGTGGGTTATCTTTTTGATAGAAGCAAATTTGACCCCAAACCAAAAGTGATAAGCAAATCTTGCGCGGTGTATAGCGTGGGGCTTTTGTTTTTGGTTACGCGCGATAGGCTATCTGTGCTTGATTGTGAGAGTTTGGTGGTGCTAGATAGCATAGATTTTGACACAAGTGGCGTGGGACAGAGTGTCGCGCCATTTTTTTCACGCGTGCAATACGCCGCAAGTGGCTCGCTAGATTCTACGCTTAAACGCAAGCATTCAAAGCAATATTTTGAATATTATGAGGGATTATTAAAAGAGGGGAAAAATTTTAAATAGCAAAATTGTGGCGTTATAATTTGTGGCGTTATTTGGCATTTCAAAGGTAGATTTTGCATAAATTGATAATGAGCAATGATGGCTCGCTAAGTGCTTTTAATGCTGATTTTGGGGAGTGCTATTCATCAATGAGTGAGGGTGCGCTAGGCGAAAAGATGACAAAGCATATTTTGCCTGCATTGTTGTTTTTAGAATCCAAATGGCAATCTAAACTAGATTCTAGGCTAAAATCTAGCTTAGAATCTAGCCCAAAATCTAGTTTAGATTTTAGCGATTTATCAAAAAAAGGGCTACTAGAATCTAGCGATTTTTATCACGCAAAGGCTAGTTTAGAGGATATTTGGATTTTAGATATTTGCTTTGGGCTAGGGTATAATGCGTTTTTAAGTGCTTTTGCGTTTGAGTGTTTATCGCAAAAATATCAAAAACATTTTTCACAAAATCATAATGCAAGTAGCCATAAAAATCAAACCCCAAATCCCTCAAAAAACCCCAAAATCCATATCATTTCTTTAGAAAATGATAAAACCACGCTAGATTTATCGCGTGAAATTTTTTGCCTAGAATCTAGTGCGTGGGAAAATCTAGAATGTGGCAAAGCTACGCAAATCACGCCAAATGTAAAAATGCAAATATTGTGGGGGGAAGCGTGTGAAATGCTAGAAAAAATAGATTTTGGGGAAATGGATTTGAGGCGGGAGGTTTTTAGAAAAAATGATTTAAAAAAGAGTGATTTTGGTTGTTTTGATATAGTGTTTCAAGACCCTTTTAGCTTTGGCAAAAATCCTACGCTTTGGAGTTTGGAGCATTTTAGAAAGATTTTTAATCTAACAAAAAATGAGTGCATTATCACTTCATACACCACGAGGTGCGAAGTGCTAGAAATGGCAAAAAAAGCGGGGTTTGTATCGCGCAAGATAAATCCTAACAAAATCAATACGAAAATCTTAGCTTTTGTGCTTTTGCAAAATCAATCGCTTTTAAGGCAAGATTTTCAAGCGCATTTGCAAAAAGCCCTAAAAAATACATTTGATTTTGAAGCGTTGTTTAGTCGTATCAAAAAGCGTAGGCAATCTAGCGTTTTTAGCAAAAACGAAAGTGATTTAACAATATTTGCATAAAATGAGCGCGATTTATAAAAAAATCTACCAAAAAGGAATCGTATGAAAATCATATTTATGGGGACGCCACTTTTTGCAAGCATTGCGTTTGATAGTTTGTGTGAAGGTTTTGGCAAATGCGATGCAAAAGAGAAAATAAACCAAAAATGTGAGATTTTGCGCGTGGTTACCCAAGCGGATAAACCTGTGGGACGCAAGGGCATAATCACCCCTCCACCGATGAAGCAAAAAGCCTTAGAGCAGGGCATAGAAGTGCTTCAGCCAGATAGGCTAGATGCTGCGTTTGCAAAGATTTTGCGCGATTTAGAGCCAGATTTTATCGTGGTGGTGGCGTATGGTAAAATCCTGCCAAAAGAGATTTTAGAAATTGCGCCCTGTATCAATTTGCACGCCTCTATATTGCCAAAATATCGCGGTGCAAGCCCGATTCAGCAGATGATTTTAAGCGATGATAGTGAGTATGGCATAAGCATAATGCGTATGGAAGAGGGGCTTGATAGTGGGGGGATTTTAAGCGTTAAAAAAATCCCTAGAAATGATGAAAATTATGTGGATTTAAGTGCTAGATTGGCTCGCAATGGCGGGGTAGAGCTTGCTAGGGTGCTAATAGATTTTAGAAATATTACGCCAATTTTGCAAGATGAGAGGGAGGCTAGCTATTGTCAAAAATTGCGCAAAAATGACGGAGAAGTGCGGTTTATAGACGCACAAAAAATCTATAAAAAATCGCTTGCTTTTATGCCTTGGCCTAGTGTGTTTTTGCCAAATGGGATAAAACTTTTTGGGATAAAAGTGGTGGAGAAAATGTCTTGTGAAAAAAGCGATATTTTAGGCAAAAATGGCGCAAAAAAAGCGGGGGAGATTTTGTCTATATCCCCTGTGATAGTGGCGTGCGAAAATGGCGCAGTAGAGATAGATGAGCTACAAGCCCCTAGCAAAAACAAAATGCGCGCAAGTGAGTTTCTAACATCTCGTGCAATCAACATTGGGGATAATTTATTAGAAATCATTTAGTTAGATTTTTTGCGGAATTGTTTTGGAAATTTGTAAGCGGATTTTTGTCGGTGGATTTTGCAAGCGGATTTTTTGTCGGTGGATTTTGTGGATTTGTCGCCCAAAAAAAACAAACAAAAAACAAGCAAAATCTTTTTAAGCGGATTTTATTTTGTAGATTTTGCTTAATAAAATCTCAAAATCTACCTCAAATAATCAACAAAATCTATCCCAAACAAACCAAATACCCCAAAAAATATCGTGGCAAAAACAATTAAAAGCCCTAAAAAAAAGCTTTAAAAAACGCTAATTTTTCATAAAATCTACATAGATTCTAGCTCTTTCATCACTCGTGTTAAGATATTTTCATCGTGGGCTAAATCCGCATAGACTAGGTTTTCCCCGCTTTGTTTATCCCCGCTTAGCAAATCCCCGCTTTTGCGATACGCCAAATCAAGCCTAGCGATTTCAAACCCGCTACTTTGCTTAGCAAAATCTTTTAGCCTTTCGTTATTTCCACCGCTTTGATTCCCGCTGCTTTGCGTGTATAAAAAGCAATAGCCTTTTAAGCCATTGCGGCTCACTCGCCCGCGTAGCTGATGAAGTGTGGCTAGCCCTAGTCGCTCTGGCGCGATTATGACTATGGTAGAGAGATTTGGCAAAGAGATGCCCACTTCTATGAGCGTGGTGGCAAGCAAGATTTTGCCATCTTTTGCAAAGGCTTCTAGCACTTCTTGCTTGTCTTTGTCCTGCCCAGAGGTTACATACACTCCGCTAAACCGCTCCTGCCAAAACCCCGCCCCCTCGCTAAGCGATAGATAATCGATTGCTTCGCTTTGCTCCACAAGCGGGTATATGATAGCGACTTGATGATTTTTGGCTACTTCGTTTTTTATATGTGCCAAAAGTTCCCTAAAATCGCTACGCGAAATAATGCTAGTGGTAATGTCTTTTTTGAAAGGCAACTCATCAATAATGCTTAAATCTATCATTTTGGATTCTAGCATAGCCATAGTGCGCGGTATGGGCGTGGCTGAAAACTGCAAAATATGAGGCTTGCTAGGGGCGTTAGCAGAAGCGTTGGCAGAAGTTTTAGCAGAATCGTTGATTTGTTTTGATTCGCTAGATTTTATATCAAATGCCACGCTAGAATCTTTCAAATCTTTAGAATCTTTTTTTGCTCCACCGCTTGCTAGCTTTTCTAGTGCGTAGCGTTGCTTTGTGCCAAATCTATGTTGCTCATCACTCATAACCAACGCAAAATCCTCCCCCTCAATGTCTCGATAAAGCAACGCTTGCGTGCCGATGATAAAGTCATATTCTTGCTTAAATAACCTCTCTTGTTTTGTGGATTTTGCTTTTTTTGTGTCGGCAGAATCGCTTTTTGATTCTTTGATAAATTCCTTAGAATCAGCCGTGATAAGCCCTATGCGCACAAAGCTAGGTAGATAGAGCTTTGCCTGCTCATAGAGCTGTTTTGCCAAAATCGTGGTAGGTGCCATAAGTAGAGATTTTTGCGGATAGGCTATCATCACGCTTGCCAAAATTACCATTGTCTTGCCACAGCCCACATCACCCATCACAAGCCGTCTGCACGCTTTGCCACTACCAAAATCCTGCGCGATTTGGGCTATCACTCTAGTTTGCGCGCCTGTGAGCGAAAAAGGCAGAGAGGCTACAAACTCGCTATAATCGCCCTTGCAAATGTATTTTGCATTAAAATCGCTTCTTTTTTTGCTAAGCCTTAATGCGTAGTAAAATAATTCTACAAATTTTAATGCTTCTAAATGTTTGCCATTAAAGCCTTTATGTGCGACAAAGTCGGCATAAAAATCCTCATTTGGATAAAAAATCTCTAAAATGCTTTGGATAATGTCATTTGGAAGGTGTAGTTTAGCTAGATTTTCGTGGGTAATGTAGCGTTTGACTAAATCGTGGATAGAAGTGGATTTGTATTTGCCTACTTTAAATGTGGGCACAATCTCGCCATAAGATTTTATGATTTTAGGCTGGATAATGCTAGGATTTCCGCTATTTAGTCGCAATTTTCCTTGAATGATGGCTTCTTGTCCAAGTGCGAAAAGGGATTTGTGATAGGGCTTTGGATAGAAAAACACAAGCTCTATCATCGCATTTAGATTTTTGCAAAATCCGTAGAATTTATATGCTTTTGGGTGATAGCGCGAATCCGTGATTTCTAAGCAAAGTGCGCCCTCCGCCCCATCGCGCAGTGAGGTGATAGGCATCGTGTTTTGGTAGGATTTTGGCGGAGTCAAAACTAGCTCATACAAAGAGCCAAAGCCAAAATCTGCTAGGTTTTTAGATTCTCCCATTTTGTGTTGTTTTGGTTAGATTTTTGCGTTGTGTCGCTTTGTCGCGCAAGTCTAAAAAAGCGTCAATAATCTAGCTCGATAAGCCCGCATAGCGCGTGTATGACTAAAATATGAGCTTCTTGGATTCTAGGTGTGTTATCGCTTGGGATTACTAGGTTTATATCGCTCAAATCGCTCATTTTCCCTCCGCCTTTGCCACTTAGCCCCACGCATTTGCACCCTATGCTTTTGCCACTCTCAAAGGCTTTTAGCACATTTGCAGAATTTCCACTTGTGCTGATTCCAAATAGCACATCGCCTTTTTTTGCGATAGCCTCTACCTGCCTAGAAAACACTACTTCAAACCCATAGTCATTGCCTATGGCGGTAAGGGCTGAAGTGTCCGTGCTTATAGCGATTCCCGCTAGGGCTTTGCGCTCTTTTTTGTATCGTCCGCTTAGCTCTGCGGCAAAATGCTGTGCATCAGCTGCACTCCCACCATTTCCAAAAGCGATTAGCTTGCCACCATTTTGCAGGGAATCTGTGATTAGTTTTGCTACTTTTATTATGCTAGATTCTAGGGATTTGCTTGCTTCTAGCGTGGCGATAGACTCGCTTATCTCGTTTTTTATAAAATCTATTGCTTGCATTTTGACTCCTTTTTATTCTTAGATTTTGTTTGCAAATGTCGCTTTTTGTGTGTTTTTTTTGGGGGCATAGAATTTTATTTTTTGTTTTAAAAATCATAGTGCTAGAATTTTAAATAAGATTATTAAATATGCTTAATATTTCATTATAAAAGTTTGTGTTAAAAAATTGGCTTTGCAAATTTGCAAATTTAAAAGTTTGCAAGTTTGCAAGTTTGCAAGTTTGAAAAAAATGTTGTAAGTAATGTTTTAAGCAATATTGTAAATAATGTTGCAAGAATATTGCAAGCAATATCGTAAATAATGTTGCAAGAATGCCTCAAAAATAGTTTTTGTCGTAACATCTTTTTTTTGGGAGCGCAAGATTTTGACTTTTTATTTTTTATATTGAGCGAATTTGGGTAAATTTGGGCGAATGAAGTTGGCAAAGTATCCAAATATTTGCGCAAAAGTGTATCGCGTTGCAAAGTTGGGTTATTTGGAGTTTTTGCATTGCGTTATGATTTATGCTTGCATTTTGGGCACTTCGCTTGCGCTTAAAGTTATGGCAAAGTATGACAAATTTTTGCTGTCATTGCGAGAATCTAGGCTTTTTTAAAAAAGGTTAGAATCGTAGCACAAGCCCACAGCTACGAAGTAGCGATTCAGCACACAAGCGCAAGTGGTGGCAGTTGCGAAAGCAAAAACCACCCTCCCATCGTCATTGCGAACAATTAGATTTTGCATTTTTGCAAAATCTAATGCGTGGCAATCCGCACCACACGCCGTCATTATAATCATTGATTCTGCCTTCGTCATTGCGAGCAAGTGAAACG
>NZ_JBSIUU010000043.1:0-7725 GCF_053654535.1 Helicobacter sp. T3_23-1056
AGGTGGTGTGGAAGTCGTCATAGATTCTAATGGACTTGTAGTCAAAGGTGGGGAGATAAAAAGTGAGTGAGAAAAGATTTTGTCAAACAATGAAAATCCAAAAATCCAAAATGCCCTTTGACCCGCTTTTATTTAATGGGCTAGGCAGTGAGAGAGATAGAAAGTGGAATAATATACTTTATACTATATTTGGCAATATGACCGCTATAATGTTTGTGCTAGGCATAGTAATTATAGGCAACATACAAAAACATAGCGATAAGATTTGGTTTGCTATTTTTAAGGTATTTAGCGAATCAATATTGCTATTATATTGCTTAATGCTACTTTATTGCTACTATTTAATATTTCGGCACACAAAAATAAACAAACACATCAACAAAGATAACCCTATTCTAATATGTGAGTATCAAGGCAATTTTAAACATTATTGCTTGTGGTTTTTAGGGGGATTATTTATGTTTATTGTTTATATATTTTTCTTTATGCTTTCTTTTATCGCACCACCTTTTATTGCTATCGTTCTATTTCATTTTTATTTATTTAAACCATTTTTGCTAAAACGGATTTTATTATTTGAAAATTATGTAATATTAGAATATAGAATATTTGGCAACATTAAGTTGGATAGAGATGGGTTAGCGTTGATGAAAACAACACCAACCACAAAAACAATGAATTTGTCCTTTGTGCGACCTATGATTTTTAATACCAACAAGAGCGATTTTTTTGTAAAATATCTAGTGGCTTATTTTTGTGTGCAATTTAGTAGATTTGGTATGAATAATATTGATAATATCTATGCAGAATTAAATAACAAAATGAAATTTAACGCAGATGAAATCATTGCAAGGTGGCATAGTATGTGGATATATGCCTTTAGGTATCCTATAAAAGAAGGTGGAATATGGGATTATATGACAAAACAACAATAAAAAAATATGGCATAGCAATAAGCTGCACTCCAAGTGATAGGCTTATCATTGATGAGAATGGAGAAGAGTTTTTTGAATGTGCGAACGAAGAAGAAATGACTATAATCCAAAAAGGAAACGGCTATGATTCGCTAAAAACTCATCTTTTTAATATGTTAAGTATGATGGATTCTACCATTAGTGCAATAGCAACTAAAACTTCTCCTGCACACATAAAGATTATTTTTGTTATAAAGGACGGAATAAAAGGCTCTGTTTTAAATATAAGTAATGAGGATTTGAGCGCGACAGAAATAATCGTTTTGGGAGGAATTACCATTGCGATTGGGATAACAACTGCTTTGGCTTCGTCTAGTGTGGCAACTTTTATTGCAGGTATAATAATTTCTTATGTCCTCACTTGGCTATTAAATAACACTTATATTTACTTGCGAGATAATGCCCCACAAATTTGGCAAAATGCAAAAAATAAAGCAAGTGATGCGTGGCAATATATAATGTCTCTTATCGAATCAGATTCAAGAAGTCTAAATGAAAAAAAACAATCACTCACCCAAAAAGCAACTGATGAAATCTTGCGTATTACCAAGCAACGCCAAACCTCATCAAAGAATTATGAAAAATGCGTAACTCTTTTGTGCGAATACAATAAAAATAATGGATTAAATTCTATACCAAACATTATCCAAACAGATTCAAACGCCTACAATTCAACAAATATTCAAAATAACCAACCAAAATTTCATAAAAATAGTATTGTATTTATCATACTAGCATTAGACAAAGATGCAAAGACACCCATACCAAATGCAGACATAGAACTACAAAATGCCAATGTAGGACAAAAAGCCACAACAAACAATAAAGGATTAGCATATTTTAATATAATAGACATAATAGAAACGCAAAAGCTAAAATGTCCATTTAACATTACGCTTAAGCACAAAGATTACCAAGAATCCCCAATATCTAATAGAAATATTGTTCTTAATTCTATCAAAAGACGAGAGGGGAAGCCTTTTATTTTGCGATTCAATAAAAAACTAGATAATTTTGCAGTCCAAAATTTAGAGATAAAATCGCCATATACAATATTAAATAATGAAATCATCGTAAAAAATTTTTATAAGGCAAATGATATTATTACACTTAAAGCAAACTATGATAATTCTAAAACAAAATCAGATGAGATAAAATGGGCTTATAGGATTATGGATAAATATGAAATCGCTATGTTGCTAAAAAAAGAATCTAAAGATAAAAATCCACAAAGCATACAAAAATATGATGATAATCTTTCTAAAACACCCAATGGAACTTGCCAAATACTTCTAGATAAGAATGCAAACACATATTTTTCACACGAATCTGTCTATACTATTAAGAACGCAAAAGAACACAATGCCAAATCTAACAATATTTATAAAGGTGCTAATTTAGAAATAAAATTACCTGAATATTTCAAGGATAAACAAATCGCTATATTTGCATATAAAAATGAGCCAAATTGGAATGTATGCCAACTTTTGCGACTAAATGATTATCCACAAATCACTATTGATTGCACACTAGCAGAGACATTAAGGGCAAATGCAAAAAATGATAAAATCTCTACACTAGGCTGGGGAGTAAGCTATATATGCCAACGACTATGGCACGATAATCCTGCTAATGCTAAAGAATTAGGCGAATTGATATACATAGACTCTAGGCAAGAGGACTTTATAGATTCTATCCCTAATGAAACAATGAAAGAAATAGTAAAAGAGATATTGCCTAGAGTAGAGATGAGAGAGTTTGCAAGAGAAATAGCCAATCAATGCCCAAAAGTAAAATCCCAAATTCAACAAAATGACAAGAATAATCTAAGATTCTACATAGAGCTAGATTGGGAGGAATTTTATATGCAGTTTCCTTTGATGAAAAATCTAAAGAGGGAATTTTTGAACGCAAATATGCGCTTTAATCATAATGGAGATTTTCAAAAACAATTTGATACCTTTGTTGAGGGAAAAATAAATAAAAATATGGAATTTTCAAAAGAATATAAAATATCATTAAACACCAAAGAAATGCAAAAAGGCGAAACTTCAAATATAAAAGTATTTGATATATGTGATGACAAAGATTCTATCCCTCAAGGAAATATTGCCATAGGTAAGCTAGATAAACCATCACAAATTATTTCTAATAAAATATATTTTCAAAGGTTTAGTATTGATAATGAGAAATTTAAGGACGGTTTTGGATTAAGTCAAATTGATGGAGGTTTGGCATTTTTTAATGCTAGTAAAGAATATGTTTTATCTAATTTTAATGCAAAAACTGAGCATAGGCAAAATTTTGCGCTTTATTCCATAGCTGGAAATTTTAATATTGTTTATCTTTTTGATAGCATTACAAAAACAGAACAAAAAATATATTATTACATTGATGATGTGCATACCCCATATAATAACAATATTGTATATATACCAAAGAATATTAGAGCATTTATTGTTGATAGCGTAGATTTTAACAACGAAATTGACAATAATGGCAAAGAAAAAGACCAGCCCATTGGCGTGTGGGATTATGAAAATATGAAATGCGATATTTATGAGTCTATAAAGCAAGCAGCTAAACATAAATATAATTCTTACACTATTCTCACTAAATTTGCAGGTGAATCAGACAATATGCCAAAAGAAAATAATATTTATCCGATTTACAATTCAGATTTTAAACAATCACAAAAATCTTTCCAAATGGGTTTAGATTTTTTTATTTACACTACAAGTTTTAAGGAGTTATAAAATGTTACTTTCATTTGAAAATTATAGCATTATCGCGGTGTTTGGTTTGCTTGCATTTTTTACATATTTTCATATTGGATTGCTTGTTATTATGTTGCCTACAATGTTTTTATATATTTACAAAAGATATATTGTAAATATATTTTTCCATTTAGGGGCTACGGGATTAACTTATGTCTGGATATTTGAGGACTTTATCGAAAAAAACTTCGTTGGATATGGCACTATGGGACACATAATAAATATACTTGCTGTTGCTACATCTATATCGTTTATTCCACATTTATTATTTTGCATATATGCCACTATTTTTAATTATAGATATTTCAAATCATTAAATATAAAAAATAAATTTAGCTTATGTTTTAAATCATTTTTTGCAGGGTTAGCTTTGGCTTTTGTTTGTGTTTGTATTACAAAAGTTATAGAGGCAATGGGCATTGTGGAGATTAATAATGATGCTATACAACTAATGAAGATATTAGAATTTACACTAACAATACTTGCAAATATCCTACTTTTTATATATATCATCTACAAAGACATTAAAGCATATTTGGTAAAAAAGAAAGAGAGGTAATATTTTTGAATTAAAAAATGAAAAATTTGACAATAGAAAAACATTAAATAAACAAATGAGTATAGAATGTTTAACCAAGATTATCAAAACACTCAAACATTCTTTTATTTGGGTTGCGATTTTATTGTAACGAGCAAGAGTTTTAAGGATATATTAGTTCTGCAAGATGCTAACTTAAAAAGAATATTTAAAATAATAATAAAGGATTCTTAATGACTGATGGTTGGGGATTTTTGGTTTATGTTGTTATATTTCCTGCAATATTTTTTGGCATTTTATCTTGTTTATCTATTTGTGTCTTTTTTAAATGGCATAGTTTTCGTAATTTCTTATGTTCAAAAAGTTTTTGGATTGCTTGGGCTTTTCCATATTTATTGCTTTTTATTATTATATGCGTTAGCAGAGAATGGAGTTTATCAGTAATGTATATAAGCAGTCTATCTTTACTTTTAGTATATTTTTTGAGAAAAGCTTTTATGCAATCACATATAAATCTAGTTCCAAGTGAATTTTCATTATGGATTATTCCAATGAGTATTTGCTCTCTTTCTATCCATATTGTTTTATATATTTTTATTCATTGGGCATTAAATAAATACACAGCAATACAATAACTATCAACAAATACAAACATATTTCAATCTAGGCTGTGATTTTAGAATCTTTACTTCTACATTTAAAGATATAGAAGTTTATCGTTTGTCAATGTCTATAACATTAAGGATTGGTCAATGATGGAGTTTATCTTTGGTTTATTTAATATGTTTTTGTATATGCTTCAAAATATCAAAATATTGGTATTGTATGGAATTTTTCTTGCTTCTTTTAGCTTAATCCCAAAAGCAAAATCGTATTATTTAGCTAAAAATTTTGTTTTAATTTGGTTTGTGAGTGCTTTTTTATTTGGTTCGGTATTATTTTGCTGTTCGTATGTATTGCTACTTGTTTTGTCAGGCTCAAATTATTTTTTTATTATTCATACGACAGAATGGCTGATACTGTATGGAGCTACAAGTTATCCTATCATTATGATTTCAAGCATACTTTTAACATTGATTCGCTTTTTAATGGTTAAGGACACAATCAATGTGAATCCGTTAAACAAACAACAAATAAAGATAGTTTGCATTGTGAGCTGTATAAATTGTGCATTATCACCTATATTTTACATAATGTTTGTATTATTCTAAATGGGTTTAGATTTTTTTATTTATACAAAGTCTTTTTATGATATTAAACAATGGGACAAGTAAGCAAATGGAATATAGCGCACAAATAATGTTTTTCAAATATCATATCAATATAGTTGCCTTGTGTTTTATTGCTATCTTGTATGTAAAGGATAAATTTTTTGTAGGCATTTCTTTATTTATAGGTTATTGTTCTGTGTTGTTACCTTTTTTATATCAATTTCTTATAAATACGGATTCTATTATGCAGTTTTTTATAAAATTTTCTAGTTTTGGGGCAAACTTAATATTGATTTTTTGCCTTAGCATAAGCATAATAAATTTTATACACACAAAACAAATCAATACGCATAATATATTTTTTGGATTTTGTTTTGGATTTTTTATATCAGTTATTAGTGCGATAGTAAGCATAGTGATAATGTATGTATTATCTATGTTTTTTGAGACCACTAAAAGCTTTTTGCGCGCTATGATTGCAGAATCTATCTTATTAACTTTTATAGCGTTATTTCTTTTAGGGAAAATATTTTATATATTTTATCGTAATGTGCCTAAACAAATATTTTTTATTGTATGGTTTTTTGGTGGCTCTCTTGCGTTGAGTATAAACTTTTGGTATTATCTCGTAGCTTTTATAGAAAGAGTATGATGAGTAGCCAACATTTTATCATTATAAATATCAAAGCATTTATTGTTGATAGCGTAGATTTTAACAACGAAATTGACAATAATGGCAAAGAAAAAGACCAGCCCATTGGCGTGTGGGATTATGACAATATGAAATGCGATATTTATGAGTCTATAAAGCAAGCAGCTAAACATAAATATAATTCTTACACTATTCTCACTAAATTTGCAGGCGAATCGGACAATATGTCAAAAGAAAATAATATTTATCCGATTTACAATTCAGATTTTAAACAATCACAAAAATCTTTCCAAATGGGATTAGATTTTTTTATTTATACTACAAGTTTTAAGGAGTTATAATGTTATTTCAAGGTGCAGGTGATTCTTATGAACATCTTATAGAATTTTCTTATCATTTGGGCTGGTTTATTATCACACTACCTACAATGTTTTTATATCTTTACAAAAGATATATTGTCAATATATTTTTTCATTTGGGTGCTATGGGATTGTCATATTTATCTTGGTGTAATTGGATTTATTTTAATGGCGAATTGCTTAGTGATGTAACGCCAATAGTGTTTGTTTATATAGTATTGTCAGCTCTTTTTTTTCCTATGTTTGGAATTATTCAAACCATTCCACATTTATTATTTTGTATATATGCCACTATTTTTAATTATAGATATTTCAAATCATTAAATATAAAAAATAAATTTAGCTTATGTTGTAAATCATTTTTTGCTGGGTTAGCTTTGGCTTTTGTTTGTATTTGTATAGGTTGGGTTATATGTTTGTCGAATTTTTCTATCAAGAGTGGCGGGGCAATAAAAATAGAAATTGCATTAGCAATATTTATAAATATCCCACTACTTGCATATATCATATATAAAGACATTAAAGCATATTTGGTAAAAAAGAAAGTGGGATAGTTTTTTGAGTCAAGCACTTTTTTATACTAACTATGACGAGCTAATAGAGCATAACTTTACTCAAACTATCAAAAACAATATACAAGGAAGTTTGACACAGAATGTAGAAAGCAGTATGAGCACAAATATCGCTCAAAATTACACACTTATAAGCAATGAAAGCGCAACAATGCAGTCTTATAAAGCTATGAGTTTTATTGCAAATGAAAATCTAAGTTTGGAAGCAGATTCACTAAACACTGAAATACAAAGCGATTATAACTTAAATGCAGGCAATGAAGCCACGATAAAGGTAAATGAAACAATGATAAGTGCTAAAGGCGATTCTGTTATAATAAAAGCTGGTGGCGTGGAAGTCATCATAGATTCTAGCGGACTTGTAGTCAGAGGTGGGGAGATAAAAAGTGAGTAAAAAACATAACTTTGATTTTTTGTTGCTCAATAGCTTTGGCACAAAAAATGAGCGATTTATAAATAATATTATAAATATTTTGCTAAATTTTGGTGCGTTTATTGTGCGCTTTTTAGGGCTTTTTCATTGTTTTTAAAATTACATTTCCATTCGCGATTCTAATGCTTTTAAACTTTTGTTTTTGGCTAATTTGTGTGATTTTTATCTATGTAAATGTGATATTTTTTATAAATGGGCATAGCAAAAAA